>JAHITL010000017.1 GCA_018817545.1 Patescibacteria group bacterium | reverse complement strand
AGAAAAATTACTTATCAGAATAGATAAATTAAATATGAAAGAATTATCAAACGAGGTTCTTCCTTTTTTATTTAAAACAGAAGATATTGACAGAGTTTTAACTTTTAGAGAATATATCGAACAAAAACTTTAAAATTTTTTTAAGACTATTTTTTTCGTTAGTATTTATAATTAGTTGAGCAAGGGATAAAAAATACTATTGATTGGGAGGTAAGGAAATAAAATTAAATAAATAGTTTTAAAATTTATTTTGTCGTGAAATTTTAAATAAATTAAGAAATTGAGAAATTTTAAAAAGTATTCTTCTGATTATAAAAAATTTTGGTAATTTTAAGTTATTAATTGTCCAAGCTCTTTTTAATTCTTGCCAACCTTTTATTCTATGTTGAATGTTTTGACCACTTACGCCACCCGTTCTCATCTTGATTAAAATTTGTGGCAGATATTTTACGCGAATTTTATTGATTTTTAATAATCGAAGCATTAATTCATAATCAGCTGCTATTGAAAAATTTGTATCAAATAATTTTGTGCATTTTTGATAAACTTCTTTTTTAACAAAAAAAGTCGGATGTGGAACAATCCAACCATTGTTTATTTTTTTTTCTTGATATTCGCCACTTCGCCAATATCTTGTTTGTTTATTGATATTATTTTTGTTAATATAAATTAAATCACCATAGATTGCGTCAATATCTTGATTGGCTTTAAAAAGTTGATTAACTTCAAGCAGAACATCGTTGTTATAATAAAAATCATCGGAATTTAAAATTCCAATAATATCTCCTGTAGCTAATTTAATTCCCTTATTCATAGCGTCATATAATCCTTTGTCTGGTTCGGATAGAAAAGTAAAGTGGAATTTGGCTTGATATTCGTTTATTATATCAAAAGTCTCGTCAGTCGAGCAGTTGTCAATAATTATATATTCCACATCTTTATAAGTCTGATTTATTATTGACTCAATTGTTTGTCTAATTGTCCTGGCGGAATTAAAACAAGGAGTGATAATAGAGATTTTCATTTTATTTGGTTAATTTAATTTTTTTTATTTGTTGACAGACAAATTTTATTTTTTCTTCAGTCATTGTTAGTCCAGATGGTAAATATAAACCATTTGAGGCGACTAATTCAGTGTTTGGAAATCGCTCCGCATTGATAATGTCTTTAAGAACTGGCTGATCTGAAGGTGAGTAGAAAAAGTCACGTGTATCCACGCCTCGATTTTTTAATTCTATTTTTAAATTATCTCTGCTTAGTCCGAATTTTTTTGGATATATTAAGATTGCGTACATCCAAAAAACATTTTTAACTCCGGTTTTGGTTGTTGGCAATTTTAAACCAGGTATATTTACCAAAAGTTCACTATATAATTTCGCTATCCATAATTTTTTATTGACATATTCGTCTAAATGTTTCAATTCGCCCACGCCGATTGCGGCTTGCATATTTGTCAGTCGGTAATTATAACCAATACCGTCGTGGACGAATCTTTTAGCAGAATGATGTAAGTCTTTTATTTTTCGGCATTTTTCGGCTAAAGTATCTGAATTAGTGATAATTATTCCACCTTCTCCTGTTGTAATTATTTTATTACCATAAAAACTAAAACAGCTGATGTCGCCAAAAATTCCAGCTAATTTCCCTTGATAAGTTGCTCCGTGAGCTTCAGCAGCGTCTTCAATTATCATTAATTTATATTTTTGCGCTAAGTTCATTATTTTATTCATTTCGCAAGGATGACCGTAAATATGAACTGGCATGATCGCTTTAGTATGCGCGGTAATTTTTTTTTCTATTTTGTCAGGATCTATATTATAGGTTTCGAGTTCGCAATCCACAAAAATTGGTTTGGCTCCTGTGTAGAGCACAGCCATCCATGAAGCAGCCATAGTAAAAGCTGGTACGATTATTTCATCCCCAGCTTTAATTCCTAAGGATAATAAAGCGACATGTAACGCGGCAGTGCCATTAGAAACGGCAATAGCATGTTTAACGCCGTAGATCTTAGCAAAATTGGTTTCAAATTCGCTTAAATATTTTCCAGCCGAAGAAATCCAACCGCTGTTAATCGCTTCCGCTAGATTATCTTTGGCTTCCTGAGAAATTATTGGTTCATTAACTGGTATGAACATATTTTATTTTTTAAAAATTTTAGCTAATTTATCTCCAGGATACGGACCTTGTTTTACTTCAATCAAGCGGCATCCGGTTGGGATATCAAGGCTATGCCCACCGCTGACAAATAAAATAAAATCTCCGGCAGACATATTTATTTTATCAATTTCTTTCCATCTGGAATTAAAAATTTTCACTACAACATCCTCGCCTTTTTCTATATAAATAAATTCCTGGCTGGTCTTAACATTATAATTTAAATCGCGATGCTTATGTGGTGGTACTTGGCGGCCGTTTTTATGCTCTAATAATCCGATTTGCAACGGATAATTTTCCGGCGTCAGAAAACAGATTCCTTTCTCGGCTTTTATTTTTTTAGAGAAAAATATAGCTAAGGGTTGATTATTGTAGCTGATTATTTTTGGTTCCATATGTTTGAGATATTAATTCATTTATCATATCCTTTATTTTAGTAGCAAAATCAAAATATGTCCACTTTCCTAATTGTTTTTTGCCTTTGGCGATTAATTCTTGCCGTAAAGGATCGTTATTCCATATCAATGTTATTTTAGTAGCTATATCTTTATAACAGTTGGGGTTTATTAAAAGTCCTGCATCGCATAGCTGTTCTCGGCAACCGGGAATATCAGAATAGATGACTGGACAGCCAACTTTCCAGGCTTCCAACACAGGAATATTCGTTGGTCCGAAAAAAGTTGGCATAATCATGGCTACTGATAGACGATAGAGCGCGGATATAATTTTATTATCTACATAGCCCAAATAAAAAATTTGGGAGCATAAATTATTCTCATTGATGTATTTTTCCATTTGTTTATAAACGCCAAATTCATCTTTTTTCGTGCCACAGAAAACAGCATTAACAGTTAATCCCGAATCTTTTAATTTATTTATGGCTTTTAAAATATTTAAATGATTTTTATGTGGCCATAATTGGGCAGGGTAGAACAAAAATTTTTCTGGTAACTTATATGTAGCAAGAATTTTAATAGCTTCTTCTGTAGTAATATCTGCTATTAAATATTTTGGAGCTAAAAACGGCAAAATAACAATTTTGTCTGCCGGAAAATTATAAAATCTAATGATATCTCGTTTCCCTGTTTCTGAATCGGCCAATATTCGGTCTGAATTTTTGGTCATGCGACGATAAAAATATTCACGCATGCGGTTGATGCCATTTTTTGAAACTTCGGGAAATTGTGGATTAATTCGATGTTGTAAATCATAAATTATATTTATTACAGGAATGGATAAAAAATTAGCTGCATAGTTATAACCTAGAAAAATCATTATATTTATTTTTTGTTTTTTGATTAAAAAGAGCAAATGCATGGATGTTAAAAATCCGAAGATGTTAATAATAAAATTGAGGTGCAATCGCGAAATTAATCTGTAGCCAAAACGAAATATTATTTTTTTTAAATTTTTTAGATGAATTTTATTATTTAAATTTTCATTGGCATTATTTAAATTTTCTATATTAAAATCATCTGCATATTCGTTTAAGATTTCAGAGGAATCATTAAAAATTATAAATTTTTGTCCTTTTATTTCTTTTAAGGCATCCAAAAAAGACAGGCTATATTGGTAGACGCCTCCGTTATTTTTGTTGGAAGAAAAATAAATTCCGATTTTCATAATTTTTCAGCGATAATAAACATATCCCAATTATTTTCTGAGATAGGCTTGTTTAAATGCTTAAAGCGACAGACTCGCCGCAGATTAAAGTTATTTTTTTTTAAAAAATAATCAATTTCATTCAGGGTAAAAAAACGCATAGGATGATTTTCTTTTACCTCAGGTGTTTTTTTTAATGAGTTGAATTCTCTTAGGCGAAAAGTAATGTGTAATAGGCTTTTTTCAATGTCTAAAATTTGAGTAGTGGTTCTTTTCACGAGGTGACCATTACTTAGTTTAATTATTCTTTGACGATTTTCAGGTCGGTTTTTTAATACAGCCGGTTGGTACCAGCAGTCGAACATAAATAAGCCGCCTGATTTTAAATGTCGGCCGGCTGTTTTGATAAAATTTTCCAGATCATTATTAGTGTTTTGATAGCCGACTATATTAAATAGCGCCAAAACATTATCAAATTTTTTATTGATTTTAAATTTTCGCACATCTCCTTGGCGAAAATCTATTTTAGCTTTAATTTGGTTGGCTTTGTCTCGAGCGATTTCCAGCATTTTAGCAGATAAATCAACCCCAACAATTGTATATCCTTTTTTGTTTAACAAAATTTCATAAGTACCAGTGCCACAGCCAAAACTAAGAATATCTTTTCCGGAATGCCGGGAAAATTTTCTTATAGCGTTTAATATAAATTTGGTTTCACCATGATAATCTTTATCCTGATATAAGTTATCGTAATAATTGGAATAGGTGTCAAATTGGTTCATATTATTTTAATTATGTGATGTGGCTTTTGATTATAATTAATAAAATTTTTATGTTCATAATAGATTTAATTTTTTTCATATTCCTTTGTCTCCAGAATCTAACGCAATATTTTTGGCATTTTATGCTAAAAATGTTAAGCTTTAGATTTTATGAACAAATACAAGCGATTAAATATGGGCGAACGCGAAGAAATTAGTCGGATGCTTGCCCAAAAAAGTTCTTT
>JAHITL010000096.1 GCA_018817545.1 Patescibacteria group bacterium | reverse complement strand
ATTCTGCTTTTTTAATTGATTGCTTTTTTGTTATTTCGCCATCACCATTTTCTCTTATTTCTCTTATTTCTTTAAAGCAATATGTCTAACAAGTTTTGTAATATCTCTTTCAATCTTGCTTAATTTTAATCTTAATCTAAAAATTAAATAAAATAATACAGTAACGCTTAAATAAAGCAAAATATTAATACCAGAAGCTGAAAAACCAAGATTAGCGACAATTTTATCTAACCATTTTAAAGAAATAATGGCGCCAGCGCTAATTAACCAAAAAAATAACCAAAAAATAAATTCAGCAATAGCAATTTGCTTTTTCTGTTTTTGCCAAAATAAACGAGCCAGAAAAAAAACAATTACTATTAAAGCTAAAGTTTGTTGAAACATACATTTAGGAATTAGAAATTAACTAATAAGTTTTGCTAAAAATAAATCAACTAAAATTTTTACACCACCAGAAAATCGTTGACCAAAATTATTGTAAATAATCTTAATAGGAACTTCTTTAATTCTTAAATTGTGCTTAACTACTTGGCAAAGAATCTCTGAACAATGAGCCATTCGATCTTGTTGCCAATCAATTTTTTTAGCAGCCAACTTAGTCATAGCGCGAAAACCACTTTGCGGATCTGTTAAATTAATATTAAAAAATAATTTATTAATCAATCTAGCCAAAGGCATTAACACACATCTTTTCATAACAGGCATTGCTATATTATCTTGTTTATTAATAAAACGAGAACCAAAAACAATATCAGCTTGATTATTAATTAAAGGTTCAATAACTGTTTTTATATCTGAGGCTAAAAACTGACCATCGGCATCAAAATGAATAATAATATCAGCATTTTCTCTAATAGCGTATTTAGTTCCTGTTTTTAAGGCAGCTCCTTGTCCCAAATTAATTATATGTTTAAGCGCAATAATGCCCTGCTGTTTTGCCAATAAAAAAGTATCATCATTTGAACAATCATCAATAACAATAACTTCATCAACCAACGGCTTGACGCTATTTATTACAGCAACAATATTTTCCGCTTCATTATATGCAGGTATGATACAAATTATTTTCATAACTCAAAATAAAAAAACAAACTAAAAATTAACATGTCTAATTGATTTTAATCCTTTACTAACACGCAAATCATTAATTGTTTTATCCAAACCCTTATCTAATGTAATAATAGGCATCCATCCAATTTCTTCTCGCGCTTTAGTGATATCAGGCAAACAAAGACTTGTGATAAATAAATGACTCGGACTGTATGCAACTTTAGATTTAGATTCTAATTTAGTAATAATTTTTTGTGCAAAATCTGTCAAATTTATATCAACATCAGAACCTATATTAATCGGACAATCTAATTGTGTATCAATAATTTTTAAAACAGCATCAACAACATCACTTACATAACAAAAAGAGGAAGAGAAATTTTCATCACCAAAAATAACCAAATCTTTATTATCAAGCGCGCTATTTATAAAATCAGGTACAAGTTGGGCATCATCTAATTTCATTCTTGGTCCATAAACTCTAAACAAACGAATTATTTTAGCATCTACTTTATATACCTGCTGATAAGTTGCTACGACTGCTTCGGCAAATCGCTTGCCTTCATCATAACAACTACGCTCAGATATTATATTAACACAACCTATGTGACTTTCATTAACTCTCTGATTCACATCCTGTCTAGAACCATAAATCACTGATGAAGAAAAATGTATAAATTTAGCCTCATATTTTACTACTAAATCTAAAACATTTTTAACGCCAGCAGATAAAGCTAATATAGTTGCAATCTTATTTTGTTGGAAATTTTTAGGCGAAGTTGGACAAGCCAAATTATAAATTTCTTGTATTCCTTGAAATTCAATTTTAAATTTTTGTAATTCAACTAAACTAGATAAATCAATCGGTTGAGTAATGTCATGTTTAATAAATTCAAAATTAGGATCAGCTAGCAAATGGTCAATATTTTTTTCATTACCAGTAGAAAAATCATCCAAACATATTACTTTAGACGTCTTAATTAATTCATCACACAAATGTGAGCCAATAAATCCAGCCCCACCTGTAACCAAAACATTTTTCCTATCAAAAATCGCTTTTTTAGACATATACTTAAATTAATTTTTAATTTTTAATTTTTAAAATAAATTATAATTTAGAAATTTTTTTCCTAATTCCTAATTCCTGATTCCTAATTCCTAATTCCTGATTCCTAATTCCTAATTCCTGATTCCTAATTCCT
>JAHITL010000095.1 GCA_018817545.1 Patescibacteria group bacterium | reverse complement strand
GGGCTAGCTTTTAAGTCCGGAATTAATTCTTTTATTTGACTATATAATATTTTCATTTTCGTAATATTTATAACCTAAATTACCGCCTAATAAAGTTCTAATATCTGTAATTTTATATTTAGCCATTACCCATCGGTCGAGTCCTAGACCAAAAGCAAATCCCATCCATTTTTTAGTATCAATACCTGCTTTTTTCATTACATTTGGATGAACTATTCCTGCGCCACCCATTTCAATCCAACCGACTCCTTTGCATAGTGAACAACCTTTGCCGTGGCAATTAAAACATTGCATATCTGGTCCAACACCAGGTTCAACTTCAGGATAATATTTATTACGATATCTAACAACTACATCTTGGCCATACATTTTTTGAAATAAGACATTAAAAGTCCCAAATAAATCTTTCAGGCTTGTTTTTTCAACAACTACGAGTCCTTGATAATGATGAAATATAAAATGATTACTTTTATTAACTGTTTCGTTTCTGTAAACTCTGCCAGGAGAAACAATTTTAAAAGGAGGTTTATAATTAGCTAGCGTTCGAGCTTCTATTGAAGATGTTTGTGTTCTTAATAGATAATCAGGTTCTTTGATATAAATTGTGTCTTGCATATCTCTAGCAGGGTGATCAAGTGGAACATTTAATCTTTGGAAACAATATTCGTCTTTTTCGATTTCAGGTCCATCCATAATACTGAAACCCATACTTACAAAAAGATTGTTCATTTCTCTGATTGTTCGTGATATAGGATGAAGGTGTCCAATTTTTGGTGTAAAATAGTCTAAATCTTCTGATTGAGATTCAAGATTTTTACATAATTTATCAGTTTTTAATAAATTTTCTCTATTTTTGAATAAATCTAAAGCATTTTTATAATGTTGCTGTATCAAAGGCGCTATTATTTTTTTATTCTCTGAAGATAAATCTTTTATTTCTTTTAAAATTAATTTAATAGATCCTTTATTGCCAAAATATTTTTTCCATAAGCCATCCATCTCATCTAAATTACTAATAGTTGATAAATTATTTTTTAAATTTTCTATTAATTTTTTTATATTATTTTCCAACATAAATAAATAAAACAAATAAATATAATTCAATGTAATAAAGAAAATTTATAATATTTTCATTATAAAGTCAATAATTTAAAAGCTAACGGTTAATATTGGCGTGAAATGAGAGTACTAGAGTTTATAACTTTTAGAAATTTTTAATTTTGTAATTTTTAAATTATAAAATAAATCTAAATTTTTAATTTTTAAATTAATTAAATTAAAAATTAAATTATTAAAAATTATTTATAAAATTACCTGTCCCGCTTTTGCGGTGAAAAATTATAAAATTAAAAATTTCTAAAAACTATTCTATCTTCCATCCATTATTTATTTTTTCTAATTTTCCTTCAATAGTAAATCCAGAGGCTTTGGCGTGTCCACCACCACCTAAAAGACGGGCTAGTTGAGAAATATTTACATTATTATTTGATGTTCGTAAGCTTCCTTTAAGATTGCCATCTTTTTGTTCTCGTAAAAGCATTAAACCCGAAACATTTTCTAAATTAGACAAAAAACCTGAGATTCCTTCTATATCTTCTTCTGTAATATTATCGTCAATATCTTCTTTAGATAAAATAGAAACAGCAAAATTATATTTTTTGTTAATTTTTAAGTTAGACATTGCTTTACCCCACATTTTCATTGCCGTTAGACTTTTGTTGCGTTTAGTATTTTCCATAATCTGTGGGAGTTTGGCGCCTTTAGAAAGCATTTCTGAAGAAATATTAATAGTTTGTGAAGAAGTTGAAGGATAAAGAAAATTGGCAGTATCAGTTATAATTCCTGTTAAAATACAATTAGCTAAATTTTTATTGATTTTTATTTTATTGATTTTCAAAAATTGATAAAGTATTTCGGTTGTAGAAGCTGCTTCTGAAAGTTTAAATTCAATATCAGCATAATTGTCCATTTTTGGATGATGATCAAATTCTATAACTAGTTGATTTTTTGTTCGTTCACTGATTTCTTTTTCTAAATTTGTTCGTTTTAAACTTCCACAATCAAGGATAATAATTAAATCAACTTTGTTAAAATTATAATTAGCGCTAAATTTTTCTAAATGTGGCAAATAGTCATATTGAAAAGGTGGTTTATCTGGACAAAAAATAGTAAATGATTTTTTATTAAGTTCTAAAATTTCTGCCATAGCGCAAGCAGACGCAATAGCATCGCCATCAGGTTTTTCATGAGTAACAAGTAAAATATTTTTTGATTGTTTAATTAATTCGTAAGCTTTTTGAAATAAAGAATTATCCATAAGGTTAGTCAAAAGTCGGGATTAGTTGAAAGTTAAAAGTGTATTGAGTTGAATTATTCCTAATTCCTAATTCTTAATTCCTGTTTCCTACTTCCTATTCTCTTCTTCAATCTGCTTAAAAATTTTTTCTAAATCCGATGCTTTTTCTTCTGTTCTGTCTATCACCCAATGAAAACGAGGAATTTGTCTGATTTTTATTTTTTTTGCTAAGCTTTGATTAAAAAAACCAGAAAGTTTTCTTAATTTTTTTAAAGCAGTCCCTGTGACATTTGCAGGCATTACAGAAACTACAATTTTAGCTTGTTTTAAATCAGGAGAACAATCGACATAACAAACAGTAATTAACGCATCATTCATTGGTAAATCTCTGCTAATTAAATTAGCTAGTTCATTTCTTATTTGTTCGTTTAATCGGTCTGTTCTATGAGACATAGAAAGTATATAATGTATAAATAATCTATTTTGTTATATTTTCTAATTTATAAAATTGTAAAATATCACCTTCTTCAATAATTGGTTGACCTTCATATTGAAAGCCTCCTTCTTGATCGACTTCTATTGTTTTAACTTCTTGTTTGCCAATTCGTAATTTATTAATTTTTCCGAGACTAATTATTTCTTTATTACGTATTACTTCAATAAGACTTTCAGTTTCTGCTCGACCATCAAGAACTTTACCTCCAATAATTTGACTTCCTCGTTCAGTGCGGAAAATCATTAAAACTTTTACCCTACCAATATCAACTCTTTGTACATCTGGCTCTGTTAATTCTTTAACTTTAGCTTTAAAATCATTTATTAATTCATAAATAACGCTATAAATTTTTACTTCAACCTTTTTTTCGCGCGCTAATTCTTCTACTTTAGGAACTAATTTTACATTAAAACCAACAACTTGCGCTTGACTGGTTTCAGCTCGAATAATATCTCCTTCAGTAATATTGCCCAATCCTTTGTTAATTATATTAATTCTAACTTTTTGATTATCTAATTTAGCTAATGAACCTTCAATTGCTTCTCCGCTTCCTAAAACATCGCTTTTAACAAGTAGATTAATTTTTTTAACTTTTTGATCTTCTTTATTTTTATTTTGTTGAACAACTTTTTCCATCAATGTTCTTTTTATATTTTTTATTTTAAGTTGTTCGTTGTTTTCGTCAATAATTAATATATCACCAACTGAAGGAACTACTTTTAGGCCAATAATTTTGGCAGGAGTTGAAGGACCAGCAGTTGTAATATTTTGTCCTAAAGAATTTTTTAAAGCCTTTACTCTTCCATAAAGTTGGTTATTAAAACATAATGGATCTTTGATTTTTAATGTACCATTTTGTATTAAAATTGTTGCGACAGGGCCTTCGCCTTTATCAATATGAGATTCAATAATTGTTCCGGTTGCTTTAGCTTGCAGATTGGCTTTTATGTCATCTTGTAAAAAATCCGCTGTTAATAAAAGCATATCCAAAAGATCTTTAATTCCAGTGTTATTTTTAGCAGAAATTGGAACGCAAACTGTTTTACCGCCCCAATCTTCGGGTATAATTTTTAATTGATTAGATAATTCTTGTTTAGTGT
The DNA here is from genome assembly GCA_018817545.1 of Patescibacteria group bacterium. Lineage (GTDB taxonomy): Bacteria > Patescibacteriota > Patescibacteriia > Patescibacteriales > GWC2-42-12 > JAHITL01. The sequence continues at coordinate 994 of JAHITL010000095.1, read as the reverse complement.
TTTCTATATTAGCTTCTGGTTTATCAATTTTATTAATAGCAACAACAAAAGGTATTTTTGCTGCTTCAATAATACGATAAGCTTCAATAGTTTGTGGTTTAACGCCGTCATCAGCTGCTACTAGCAAAATTGCGATATCAGCTATTTTAGCACCACGATTGCGCATAGCAGTAAAAGCTTCATGACCAGGAGTATCAATAAAAGTAATTGCTTTATTATTATGAATAATTTGATAAGCTCCTATATGTTGAGTAATTCCTCCTGCTTCGCTAGTTATTATATTAGTTTCTCTAATAGCGTCTAATAATCTTGTTTTTCCATGATCAACATGACCCATAATAACAATAACTGGAGGTCGTGATATAAGATTTTTTGATTCTTCTTGTCCCATAATCTGTTTAAGCTCATCTTTTTTTTGATTATCATCAGTTTCTTGCTCAATATCAGGATTTACCTCTAATCCTAAATCAGCCCCAATAATAACTGCTGTTTCAAAATCAATTTTTTCATTAAGCGAACTAAAAATACTATTTTTCATTAATTCAGTTAAAATTTTATTAACAGGCAAATTAGCTAAAGTTGCAAAATCACGTACAGTTATAAAAGAAGGGACTTTGATTTGTTTCTTTTCAAGGCTGTCCATGTTCTTTATTTTGGCTTCTTCTAGGTTTTTTTGTTCTATCTCTTTTAATCTTCTAAATAGCATCGGCCATTGACTAATTATTCTATTAGCAATTTGTTTATCAACTTTAATAGCCTTTTGTCCAATATCAAAACCAACTAGCGGTAATTTATCGCGCAGTTCTTGAGGAGTAATTTTTAAAATTCTAGCTAACTCTGTAAAATTCATTATTTTTAAAAAATTATTTTTAATTTATGTTCTAATATTATTGTAATTTTAGATAAAAGTCAAATTAAAAATTATAAAAAAAATTATAAAATACTTTTAAAAAATCCCAAGTTTATTGAATTATTTTAATATTATCTTAAGCGG
>JAHITL010000094.1 GCA_018817545.1 Patescibacteria group bacterium | reverse complement strand
GAAACACAATTATCACGAATATCTGCAACTCCATCACCATCAACATCAGCAATAATATAATTTGGATTATTTTGAGATAAAATAGCTGAAACCACAAAAATATCTTCTGCTGAAACTAAATTTCCAGCTTCTCCAACTGGAGCCATTACTGATCTGTCAGAATCAAAATAAATACGATAAGAATGAGCTGGTTGCGCTAAAAATCGAATAGCGCGAGCATTTATAGTAATATTATCTTGATTAAACCGCAATTCACTGATACGAAGCGGCTGACCAAAAGTAAAAGAGATTGTCCATTCATTTGATGTTGTTTGTGGAAAGTGAATAGTTTGTTGATCCATTCTTTGATTAGCAACAACTATTCTACTTTGACCATCTACAAACGCTCGAATTTCTACAAAACTTGGCAAAGCAACATTATTATCAAGCAAAGTAGTAAGAACAGAAGAAGTAATTGGAACTACGCTTGATAAAACAATTTGAGCATGTCCCTGCTCATTCTCAGGCAATGAAAAATCAGCATATGTTTGAGTATTATTATCATTCATTAAATTTGCGCTATTTATACTTGGATTTGTATTCACTGAAAAAACAGTTTTATTTATTTCCTGCTTAAAAAAATGTGGCTCAAAAGAATTTGTAGTCTTATCAAAAACAGCAAAATCAAAACGTTCAATAAAGTCATCTAAAAAAGGAACTTCAACTACAGTTGGCACATTTATTGAAATGTTACTGACGTCTTTATAAGAACGAAATGCGCTAATCACTGAAGAAATCGAACTTTGAGATAATTCTTGCGCACTTGCCATTGGAACAATGCCAAAAACAAAAAAGAACAAACAAAAAATTTTTAATTTCATAATTTTTATAAATATAAATTATTTAAAACTTTATAGCATTTATAAACTTTATGGACTTTATGGACTTTCGACTTTATGAACTTTATAGACTTATTTTTTCTTTCCAAAAAATGCAGTACTTACTAATAACGCGCCAATAAGAAAGAACGTGGCTATTTTACCTGCTAAATCCATCATCCAAACATCAATCAAAAATAATCTACCAACAACAAGCCCGACAAGTATTCCTCCATAAATTTTAAAGACTTTTCTACTTTTTGCAAGTCCATAAAAATAACAAATAAGTCCGATTATTACATAAATAATTAAAGAGACCATTACTGCAGTATTATCGTTCTGGAATCCCGCATGCAAAGAAAGCCATAAAAGCGTATGCGTATATAATGATCCGATAATTATCATTGATGTATTAAGTTGTCTTGGTTCTCTATCTTCAACTTCTCGAGCATGACGCAAAAAGAACAATCCAAGTCCAAAAAGAGTAAGACAAAAAACAAAAAGTACAAAAAAATCTTTATTAAAAACACTTACATTCCATTCAGAAGAAGTAATACTTCCTATAGAAAGCAATGCTGACCCAATCAAAAGCAAACTGATTCGCTCTGCAATCTTTATGTCTCGCAAGATCAAATAAGTAATAAGAGAAATCATGCCACTCTCAATTATATATGCAATTATAAGTGTAGAACCTGATAATTGAACAGAAGTTGCCGCAGCTAACATAGTAATTCCAACACCAGCATATACATAAAAAGATTCTCGCCTCTTTGTAATTTTAAATATCAAAAATGCACCTACAGTAAATACAATCATCCATGCCACAATTATCAAACTTTTCCATTCATCTTGCGCGGCATTCATAATCCAAGCAAGTAAAAGTAGTCCGTTGCCAGCTGCTGCAATAAGATCGGGAATAATTTTTTCCCCTTTTAACTTCAAAATACCGATTGTATTTGTTAAGAAAAATACCGTCGCAAATGCAAATGCAAAAAGAAGCAATAACCCTTTATCTGCTAAAACAACATCAGAAGAAAAATGAGGCAAACTATAAAATACTATAAGCAAAAGAGCGGCTATGGTAAATTCTCTAGTTCCAGTAAGCGCAACTATCCAAATTGTTCCAAGTATTACAATAAACAAATATGAAAATAATCCGACATAATCTGGCGTTGGCGCATTAGTAAGCAGTGGCGCAATTCCTGCTAAAATAAGGCTTGCAAGAGCAAGTGATTGGCTCTTATATTTAACACTTACAAACGCTACAAATGCTGTGCTTAAAAACATTACAGCAAGAGCAGAAAACGGAGTAAAAAAACCATAAATTCCACGCGCTGCAAAAATAGTCAATAAAATTATTGTTGAACCAAGAACAAGAAAAACTCCGCCTTGATTGAAATACTTTTTAATTCTTATCCATCCATATGATAAAAATAAAACTCCAGCAACAATACCAATCACAATACGACCCATCGGACCGATCCAATTATTAAGGAATGCAAATGCCGTAAGCCACCCAAACCCAAAAAGCAACAAAAGCGCGCCAAGTTTAAGTAACCAATCTTCTTTTATCCATTCAATAAATTTATCAGATGAAGCTGGTTTTACTTGAATAGGATTAACCGTTGGTTGATATAACTGGCCTGAAGCTACTAAATTAAATGCTTTTTCAATATCAATCATTTGCCAACCATTGCTCATAAGAACTTTTTTAATTTCTTCTACACTTACGCCATATTTAAATTGTTGTTTAATATAATTCAATAATGGCGCTAAATTTGTTGTCTGCTGTAATTCAAATTGTTGAGGTTGAGATTGAGATTGAGATTGAGGTTGAGGTTGAAGTTGATAATTTAATACAGATGCGCTTTGAGTTGCGCCACTTTTCATAGATTGCTCTATCTTTTGTACACGCCCACTAAGATTAATCACAAAAATTAAAAGCGCTACTCCACAAATAAAAAAAAGAAGCTCCATAAAATTTTAAATTAATAATTAATATCGCTAATTAATAAAAATTTTAAAATAAAAAGAAAATCAAAAAAATACTCTTATAAACATGTCGCCGAATACGATATTCGATGACAGACTCAATACATAATTATTGGAGCGGGTAAGGGGAATTGAACCCCTCTCTCCAGCTTGGAAGGCTAGCATAAAAGCCACTATACGATACCCGCTAAAACTATGGGTCTGTCGCCGAATACTCTTTCGAGTATAAAATTTCAAATTTTTAGGAAATTTTTTTATCCCGCTATTCTTAAAACAAAAAGAAGAAAAGCGGGATTGAGGGAATATGGTTATATTAGCGTCCCGCAATTCGTTTATTCTTTTAAGAAAAGCGGGATTAACAAAATTTACAAAAATTTGGAATTTTATGCCCCGCAAATGCGGGGTATTCGGCAACAGACGCTATATTAGCTTAGCATAAAAAATAAATAAAATCAAATTTATGTATGAGGCCACCATGTTTTGGACTTTAAGACCAAATTATTAAAGTTAAATTTTTGTTGAATTTGTTCTTGTTTAAATGATATCATAAATTGTACAGGAGAAAGTTTATTTTGAAAAGCAAAATGGACTCGTTCAGTG
>JAHITL010000093.1 GCA_018817545.1 Patescibacteria group bacterium | reverse complement strand
CTGAACGAGTCCATTTTGCTTTTCAAAATAAACTTTCTCCTGTACAATTTATGATATCATTTAAACAAGAACAAATTCAACAAAAATTTAACTTTAATAATTTGGTCTTAAAGTCCAAAACATGGTGGCCTCATACATTAACTTGTGTTTACCATTGAGTCCTGTATAATTTAATTATATGATAAATGATTTAAAATATTGGGTAGCGCTTAATAATTTTTCTAAATTCGGGCCTATTAGATTTAAACGAATTAGAAAATATTTTTCTAATTTAGAAAATGCTTTTAAAGCAAATTTAACTGATCTGATGCAAGCAGGCATAGAAGAAAAAGTTGCTGGTGAATTTATTGTTGCTAGATCGTCAATTAATCCCGACGACTTGATGGAAAAAATAGCAAAAGAAAATATAGAAGTTATTACTATTGAAGACAAACATTATCCCAAACTGTTAAAAGAAATTTACAACCAGCCACCTTTACTTTACTATCGAGGTAAATTGACAATAGCTGACGAATTTGCTTTGGCTGTAGTAGGCTCAAGAAAATATTCTAGCTATGGCAAACAAGTAGCTGAACAACTTATTAAAGATTTAGTAATTAATAATTTAACTATTGTAAGCGGGCTAGCTCTTGGCATTGACACGCTAGCGCATGAAACAACTTTAATTGCTCATGGTAAAACAATTGCCGTTTTAGGCTCTGGACTAAACAAAAAAAATATCTATCCTACGCAAAATTGCTACTTAGCCGACAAAATTGTTGCATCTGGAGGAGTAATCATTTCAGAATTTCCTTTAGGAACGCCTCCGCTAAGACATCATTTTCCACAAAGAAATCGCGTAATATCAGGATTATCATTAGGAGTTTTAGTTATTGAGGCTAGCTTAAAATCAGGCTCACTAATTACAGCTCGCCACGCTTTAGAACAAAATAGAGATATTTTTGCTGTACCAGGAAATATTTACTCGCCAAATTCATCAGGCACAAATTATTTAATTGAACAAGGCGCCAAATTAGTATCAACGGCCAACGATATCATTGAAACACTAAATTTAACTCAAGTTGCTTCTTATATTAATAACAAGACAATTATTCCCGATTCGCAAGAAGAAGAAAAAATTTTAACAATTCTTACTCTTGAGCCAATTCATATTGACGAATTAATCCGTTTAACAAAACTTGACACAGCAACTATAAATAGTACACTAACAATAATGGAAATGAAGGGTGTTGTAAAAAATCTTGGTGGAATGCAATATGTGCTAGCAAGATGAAAGAATTTTTAATTTTATAATTTTTAATTTTTTCCCGCATATTGCGGGATAATATTTTAATTTTTAATATAAATTTCAAGAAATAATTAAATTATATAAACAAACAAATATTTATATATTAAAAATTAGAGTATTATTTAAAAATTAAAAATTAAAAATTTTAACTATTTTATGAAATTAATAATTGTTGAATCTCCAACTAAAGCAAAAACTATTACCAAATTTTTAGGTTCTGATTTTATAATTGAGTCTTCTTTTGGTCATGTTCGTGATTTACCCACGAGCACTATGGGTATTGATTTGGAAAATAATTTTCAGCCAAAATACATTATTCCTGCCAAAGCAAGTAAAAATGTTAGTAAACTCAAAGCTCTTGCAAAAAAAGCTGAAGAAATAATTTTAGCTACTGATGAAGATCGAGAGGGAGAAGCTATTGCTTGGCATTTAGCTGAAGTTTTAAAACTCAAAGCCAAAGAGGCTAAACGAATTGTTTTTCATGAAATTACCAAAGACGCAATTATAAAAGCTTTGGCTAATCCTCGTCAACTTGATTTTAAACAAGTTGACGCTCAGCAAGCAAGAAGAATTTTAGATCGCTTAGTTGGATACGAACTCTCACCATTTTTATGGAAAAAAGTAGCAAGAGGACTTTCTGCAGGCAGAGTTCAATCAGTCGCAATGCGCTTAATTGTTGAGAGAGAAAGAGAGATACAAAAATTTAAAACTAATGAATACTGGAGTATTGTTGCTAATTTGGAAAATAACCAAAAAATATCTCTGCTAGTCAGACTTAATAAAATTGAAAACAAAACAGTAAATAAACTAGAAATTCCAAGCGATGAGGTAGCAACAAAAATTTTAGACGAACTAGCTAACGCCATTTATCAAGTTAGTAATGTCTCACAAAAGCAAATAAAAAAATCTCCACCAAAACCATTCACAACTTCCAGTCTTCAACAAACAGCTAATCGATGGCTAGGTTTTTCTGCAAAACAAACTATGATGGTTGCTCAACAACTTTATGAACAAGGTTTCATTACTTATATGAGAACTGATTCATTAAATTTATCTGATAAATTTTTAAACGATGCTCATGATTTTTTGAAAACAAATTTAGGAGATAATTACACTTTAACAACTCCTAGAAAATTTAAAACAAAATCCAAGGGAGCGCAAGAAGCTCATGAAGCTATTAGACCAGCAGAAGTAACAAAAACACCTGAAAAACTTGAAAAAACTTTAAATTCCAATCAACATAGATTATATAAATTAATTTGGCAAAGAGCTTTGGCTAGTCAAATGCCAGAAGCTTTAGCTAAAGCAACAACAATCGACATTGATGGAGTCGGCACAAAATACCAATTCCGAGCTACAGGCCAAGTTTTAGAATTTGCAGGCTATTTAAAAATTTATCCTGAAAAAAGCCAAGAAATTGAACTTCCAAATTTAAAACAAGATGAAAAATTAAATTTAATTGAACTTAAAAAAGAACAACATTTTACTAAACCGCCAGCAAGATATTCAGACGCTGGATTAGTAAAAATCATGGAAGAATATGGAATCGGCAGGCCATCAACTTACGCGCCAACTATTTCCACTATTATTAATAGAAATTATGTTCAACGAGATGATAATAAAAAATTAGCGCCAACAGATATTGCTTTTATTGTTAACGATTTATTAGTTGAACATTTTCCACAAATAGTTGATTATCAATTTACTGCGAAAATGGAAAATAAATTAGATGATATTGCTAATGGACAAATTGAATGGCAACCTATTATTAGTGAATTTTACAAACCATTTCATGAAAATTTAGAAATAAAACGTAATTTAATTAAAAAAGAAAACATTATGCCTGAAGAAAAATCCGATAAACTTTGCGATAAATGCAATGCTCCAATGATAGTTAAAACAGGTCGTTATGGCAAATTTTTAGCCTGTAGCGGATTTCCTGAATGTAAAAATATTAAACCAATGGAAGGTAGCGCTAATAACAATGAAAAAAGTGATGCTATTAAAGAACTTGAAGAAAAATACAAAAACGAAGTTTGTGAAAAATGTGGCGCGCCGATGACAGTAAAAAACGGCCGCTTTGGAGCTTTTTTAGGTTGTAGTGGTTACCCAAAATGCAAAAATATTAAAAATCTAGCCGGAGAAGGTGCTAGTAATAGCAACACTGGTATTACCTGTCCTGTCTGTGGCGTCGGAGAAATTGTCCAAAAACAAAGTCGCAGAGGAACATTTTATGCATGCAACCAATATCCAACCTGCAAAACCGCTTTTTGGGGAAAACCAACTGGAGAAAAATGCCCTAACTGCGATAGTTTACTAGTTGAAGATGCTAAAAAAGGAGAAACAAAATGTTCTAAAAAAGGATGTGGGTATACAAAATAAATTTTCAAT
>JAHITL010000016.1 GCA_018817545.1 Patescibacteria group bacterium | reverse complement strand
AAAAAAAGCCAAAAGAGATTCAGTCTTGCTAAATACAACTAATGAAACCAAATTTTTTCTCGATGGTAAAAAAGCAATAATTAACGATTTAATGATTGGTGATATGATAAAAACTAGAGGCGTTTACAATCGTAATAAACGCGCTGTTGAAGCCAAAGTTATTAGTGCTACATCACAAGTTGAAATAATTAGCCTTAAATAAAAAAAACCAAATAATAAAAACACCTCGCAAAATACGAGGTGTTTTTATTATTGATTTTTATAGTTTACAAGACTGCTTCTTTAGCAGCTTTTGCTACTTTAAACTTAACTACAGTCTTTGCAGCGATCTTAATTTGTTCGCCAGTTGCTGGGTTTCTGCCCATTCTTGCTGCTCTTTTAATTTTAACTAATTTGCCAAGACCAGGCAAAACGAACTCTCCATTGTTTTTTACTTCTTTCAACGCTAATGTTGATAATTTCTCTAAGAAACTACCAACATCTTTTTTACTTAAATCAGTTTCTTTTGACATCACTTCAAGTAATTGAGACTTTGTCATTTTAGACATAATTTTTTGCTTGCCTATCTTAAAAAGACTAGGCTATTTTAAATTAATTAATTAGTTTAATTTGTTAATTGTTTATATTATACAGCAAGATTAAAAAAAAGCCAATAGAACAAGACTCTTTATTAAAATAATAAAAAAAATACTAATAATATTTATTAAGCAGCCTTTTTTAAAAATATTAACTTAAGCCAAACTTCCATTTTGTGGCGCGGGTAGTAGGAATCGAACCCACGCAAAAGGTTTTGGAGACCTTTGTACTACCATTATACGACACCCGCCTACATTGCTATGTTTTACTCAACAAAAAATTTAATTCTGGTGCCCGGGGCGGGACTTGAACCCGCACGGAGTTTCCCCCAAGAGATTTTAAGTCTCTCGTGTATACCAATTTCACCACCCGGGCAAAAAAAATAAATAAATGAACTATCTGACAGGAATAGTTTTTTTACTCTACTCCTGTCAGATAATTTTCTTAACCAGCTACCAAATATGCTGTTTTAATGAGGGGATCCTCCTTCTTTATCCTTAAATATTTTTCCATTGCTGCTGAAAAATTTTTAGCGAAAATCTTCAGCACAAACTCCTTTTCAGAATTATCATAAACTATAATCATCTCAAATACTTTCATTTTTTTCATCCTTCTCACCTCCTTATTTATTTTTAACTTTTTTGGAATTTTAAAAACTCCCCTGTGGAGATGGTGGGAGTTGAACCCACGTCTAATAAATCTTAAAAAACATATTTACAGGATTAGTATTGCTTAATTTTTCACTGATAACATCGAAGCAAAACAAAAGTGTTAGCAGCTAATTCTATTTATTTCGGCTAATTACCTAGAATTATTAAATAGCCTATCCTAAAAAAATAACACTTGCTTGTGGCTATTAGAAATCACCAGGCAAATGGTTGCAGCTATTAGGCTGTAACAGTAGCTAAAGTTGGAATGCGAAAAGCAAACGCAACTTTGCTAGATAAGTCTTTTACACTTATGTTTTTTCAGCGTGATTAACGTGCCAGCTGAAACGCACGCCCTGAATATTTCTTAAGCATTTTATTATCGATGCCTAGCATCCCCGTAATTTAATTTTCAATTTTCAATTTTCAAACAATTTTTAATAAAATCAAAACAATTAAAAATAAAGTTATAATTTATAATTTATAATTTTTACTTTTTGTTAAAGTTCTAATATCTCTTTCTACATCTCTTTTTTTAATTGCTTCTCGTTTATCATACTTTTTTTTACCTTTAGTAAGAGCAAATTCCAATTTTATAAAACTATGATTAGTATATATTTTTAATGGCACCAATGTCAAGCCAGGTTCTTGTGTTTTACCGACTAAACGTCTTATTTCTTTTTTCTTAAGCAAAATTTTTCTTGATCGTATTGGATTATATTCTCCCAAAGAACTAGTGTATTTATATTGAGAAATATGAGCATTAATTAAATACATTTCAGGCAAAACTTTTCCTGCTAAATTTTTAAAAACAACATAACTACCTAATAAATTTATCTGCCCGTTTTTTACCGCCTTAACTTCATGACCAAACAAAACCAAACCAGCTTTAAAAGTTTCTAAAACTTCGTAATCAAAATGAGCCCTCTTATTGACTGCTAAAACAGGCATATTTTTTTAACTTGCAACTTGTAGAAAAAATTTAAAGGAAGTTTAAAATTAAAGTTTTTAACTAATTTTTAATTTTGTAATTTTGTAATTTTTAAATAAATTCTAATTTTTAATTTCTAAACAAACCTTTAAATTCTAAATTAAAAATTAAAACATTAAAAATTATTTATAAAATTAAAAATTAAAAAATTAAAAAATTCTATTTTTATATTTTCTAAAAGCTAACAATTGTATTATTAAATTTTCTACTAACTATCAACTACAAACTAATCTTGAATATTCCATTCTTTCAATTTTTCAATCACTTTTTTGCCAGCTAAATTATTTACTAGATAATCTTTATAAGCTTGGCTATTTATTCTTTCTCTAATATCATCTTTAGTTCCATACTGTTTTAATAATTTTTCAACTTCTACTTCAATCTCTTTGTCTGTCGCTATTATCTTTTCTTTATGAGCAATCGCGCGAATAACTAAAGAAACTTTAACTCGTTTTATTGCATCAGGCAATATTTCCAACATTAACTGATTTTTGGTTTTTTTAAGATGGCTTAAATAATCATCAAATTTACCACCTTGACTAGTCACGCCATATTCAAGCTCTGACATCATAACTTCAGCCTCATGATTAATTAATAATTCTGGAAGATCGCCAAACTTAGCTTGACTAATAATTTTTTCCATCATTATTTTTTCTGTCTTTTGTTCTTCTTCTTGTTCTTTTTCTACTAATATACTTTTTTTAATATTTTCTTCTAACTCAAAAACACTTGATAAACCAAAAGTTTTAGCAAATTCCCCATCAACTTCTGGTAATTCCCGTTGATATATTTCTTCAACCTTTGCTCTAAAGTCAACCAACTTTCCGGCTAAATGAGCCTGATAAAAATCATTTGGATAAGGCAAGCTAAATTCTCTAACATCATTACGCTGGGCTCCAATTAATTTATTGCCAAAACCTGGCACAACATAATCTTTGCCAATAATAACAGCTGTCCCCTTTCCTTGTCCACCTTCAACAGGCACTTTATCAATAAACATTTCAATATTTACAATTACTTTATCACCTAATTTAATTACTTCTTCGGATATTTTTTCAACACAACGGGTTTCTTGTAAATGATTAATTATTTTTTTAACTTCCTCATCTTCAACTTTAGATTTTGCTAATTCCACTTTAGCATTTTTATAATCTCCCAATTCAACATCAGGCAATATTGTAATAACTGCCTTATATTCCAAAGGATTATTAGGAGCTAATTTAGTAATATCAATTTGTGGTTGTCCAACTAATTGCTCAGTAATCTGACCCTTAATCGCTTGATCAATCGTCTTATTAATAGCAATTCTAGCAGCCTCTTCCAAAATAGCCATTTCACCAACTTTACTTTTTAATATTTCATAAGATGCTTTTCCAGGTCTAAAACCTTCTATTTTTACTTCTTGAGAAATTTTAATCACACCACGATTGATATATTGTTGAAATTCTTCAACGCTAAGCTCAACAGTTAATTCAACTTGTGATTTGCCCAAATCTTTTTTTTGTATATTCATAAATTAATTTATCAATTTTAATACTTTAATATTTTTTACAACAACAATGCTACAATCATTAAAGCTACTATATTTAATATTTTAATCATAGGATTAATCGCTGGACCTGCAGTATCTTTGTAAGGATCTCCAACTGTATCGCCTGTAACAGCTGCCTTATAAGCATCTGAACCTTTGCCGCCAAAATTACCACTTTCAATATATTTTTTAGCATTATCCCAAGCTCCTCCACCTGATGTCATAGAAATTGCTACAAAAATACCTGTAATAATTGCCCCTAAAAGCAACCCGCCCAAAGCATAAATACCAAGAAAGAAACCAACAAGAATTGGAACAACAACTGGTATTAAAGCTGGCACAATCATTTCCTTAAGAGCTGCTTTTGTAACAATATCAACAGTACGTTTATAATCTGGCTTATCTGTTCCTTCCATAATCCCTGGTTTTTCTTTGAATTGATTACGAACATCTTCAACAACTGAACCAGCTGCGCGTCCAACAGATTGCATAGATAAAGCTGCAAAATAATAAGGCAAAAGTCCACCAATAAACAAACCTGCTAAAACTTTAGGATCATTAATCAAAAATTGATAAGTATCTGGTAAACTATGAGTAAAATCAGCAAATAATACCAAAGCAGCTAAAGCAGCTGAACCAATAGCATATCCTTTTGTTATTGCTTTAGTTGTATTACCAACTGCATCTAAAGGGTCAGTAATTGCTCTAACTGAATCACCCATTTTTGCCATTTCCGCTATTCCTCCTGCATTATCAGTGATTGGTCCATAAGAATCAATAGCAACAATAATTCCTGCCATTGATAACATTGCCATAGCTGCGATAGCAACACCATAAAGTCCTGCCAAAGAAAAAGCAACTAAAATAGCAATAACAATAGCAATAACAGGCAAAGCTGTTGACTTCATTGAAACTGCTAAACCGGCAATAACATTTGTGCCATGACCAGTTTTAGAAGCTTCTGCAATATCTTTAACAGGCTTATATTGAGTTGAAGTATAATATTCTGTAATAACAACCATCGCCATTGTCAATAATAAACCAACCAATGAAGCTAAATAAAGATTAAATGCGCTATATTGACCATTATCCATCATCATCCAATTAGTTAAAAAATAGAAAGCAATAGCAGCCAATAAACCAGCAGAAATCATACCCTTGTAAAGCGCTCCCATAATATTTTCAGATGATTCTAATTTAATAAAAAATGTTCCAATAATTGAAGTGATAATTGAAACAGCTCCAATTGCTAGAGGATACAAAACAGCATTTCCAAAACCAACAAAAAGCAATGAGCCAAGAAGCATAGTGGCAATAGAAGTAACTACATAAGTTTCAAATAAATCAGCTGCCATTCCTGCGCAATCACCAACATTGTCACCAACATTATCAGCAATAACTGCTGGATTACGTGGATCATCTTCAGGAATGCCTGCTTCAATTTTTCCAACCAAATCAGCGCCAACATCAGCAGCCTTTGTAAAAATACCTCCGCCTAAACGAGCAAAAATAGAAATTAAAGAACCACCAAAACCTAAACCTAGTAAAGCATGAATATCTTTTGTTAAAAAATAAAAACCAGCTGTACCTAAAAGAGCTAATCCAACTACCAACATCCCTGTAACACTTCCTCCACGCACAGCTACTGATAAAGCTTGTTTTATACCAGATCTAGCTGCTTCAGCTGTTCGAACATTAGCTCGGACAGAAACATTCATTCCGATATAACCAGTTAAAGCTGACAAAAAAGCTCCCAAAATAAAAGCTCCTGCCATTTTCCATCCTAAACCTGGGACTACACCAATAATAATAAATAAAACTACAGCAACAACAGCTATTGTTCTGTATTGACGATTTAAAAAAGCTTGCGCGCCATCTTGAATAGCGCGAGCAATTTCCTGCATTTTTTCATTGCCTGCTGACAAACGCAATATAAGTTTAATTAAAATAACTCCATAAACAATTGCCAAAACTGCGCTACCAAGGATAAACCACATAATTAATGACATAGATTTGTATAATTAAATATTAAAATTAATAATAAACAAATAATTTTTCTTATTTCTCTTATTTTTCTTATTTATCTTATTTATCTTATTTTTCTTATTTTTATTTCTTATTTATCTTACTTTTCTTTTTTCCTTCTTTTTTCACGCTTTTTTCAACTTCATCGTCAACTTTAATAAGTTCTTCTTCTAATTTAGGCTCTTCTTTATCTGTTACAATCTCTATTTTTCCACTTTTTTCACCAACTAAATCTAATTTCCAACCAGTCAAATGAGCTGCTAATCTCACGTTCTGACCGTTTCTGCCAATTGCCAATGATAGCTGATCATCAGATACCGTTACTATAGCTCGCTTTTCTTTTTCATCAAGTTTAATTGATAAAACTTTAGCAGGCGCCAACGCATTAGCAATAAATTTAATAGGTTCTTCATCATATTCTATAACATCAATTTTTTCTCCGCCCAATTCTTTAATAACAGTCTGAATCCTAGATCCTCTTTGTCCAACACAAGAACCAATCGGATCAATATTTTCTCCAGTAGCCAAAACAGCCACTTTAGAGCGACTACCAGCCTCTCTTGCCACTGCTTTAATTTCAATCAAATTATTAGAAATTTCTGGAATTTCCAAATAAAAAACTTTTTTCAAAATTTCTTCTGAAGTTCTTGATAAAATTATTTCTGAACCCCTAGATGTTAAATTAACTGCCTTAACATAAACTTTTATTCTATCACCTTGATTATATTTTTCTCCATAAATTTGCTCTTCTGGCGGCAAAACACCAATAGTTCTATCTAAATCAACTAAAACCACTCTGCCTTCTAATCTTTGCACAACTCCTGCGATAACTTCATGCTCTTTACTTTTAAAATCACTAAAAATCATTTCACGCTCTGCCTCTCTTAATTTTTGAATAATAACCTGTTTAGCTGTCTGAGCAGCCATTCTGCCATAACTCTCATGCACTTCTAATTCTGTTTTGATTTCATCATCAATTTTAGCTGATTTTTTTAATATCTTCGCATCGCTTAATTGAATTTGTGTTTTAGGATTAAATTTTCTCTCTTCAGCTTCTTCATCAACTCCTCCATCCAAAACCTCAGCAACTTGCGCTGATTCAACTGGATTAATAATCTCTTCTGGCAAATCATCAACAACAGTTTTAACATCATAAACAACAGATTTACCATTTTCTGAATTAAAAACAACTTTAATATTTTGATTTTTTTCACCAAAATCTTTTCGATAAGCAGCAGCCAAAGCTGATTCAATAGTCTCCACTACTGATTCATAGCTCAAGCCTTTCTCATCACAAATTTGTTTAATAGCGCTTATTATTTCTGAAGACATAAAATAATTTATTTATTAATTTATTAATTTATTAATTTTATTGTTTTTTT
>JAHITL010000003.1 GCA_018817545.1 Patescibacteria group bacterium | reverse complement strand
TCAAGATGTTCAACCCACATAATATCAATTGACCTTAATAAAATACTTTTTTCTACATCTTGCCAACTAATATCTAATTGACTAGCCTGTTGTCTAAGTTTCTGATAATTTTCTTCGACTAATTTTATCAAATGTTCAATAATCGTTGTTCGCGCTTTAACCTTATCTAATTTATTACCATTATCAGTAAAATACATTAATTCTTCTTTTATTTTTTTATCAACTGGAAAAATAGTGGAGACAACTTGATAAATTTCTTCTAAATTCCAATCACTAATATTTTCCGCAGCAGTATGAAAAATTATCACTTGCTCTATTTCGTTTTCTATCATTTTTAAAATAATCTCAGACAATTTATTTTCTTCTTTTCCTGAAATTTCTATTTGTTCCAAAATTTCCCGACGTCTACGATAAATTGATTCACGATGCTTATTAATAACATCGTCATATTCAACTAAATGTTTTCTTGTGTCAAAATTATTACCTTCAACTTTAGTTTGAGCTGACTCAATAGCGCGAGAAATCATCTTGTTTTCAATCGGCATATCTTCAGGAACACGTAAAGTCTGCATTAACCCTTTCATTTTATCCCCACCAAAAATTCGCATCAAATCATCTTCAGTTGAAATATAAAACTGACTAGATCCTGGATCTCCTTGTCTGCCAGCACGACCTCGCAACTGATTATCAATTCGCCTTGATTCATGACGTTCAGTACCAATGATATGAAGTCCACCGACAGCAACAACTTTAGCCCGATCTTCTTCGCTTGCAGACTTGCCTCCTAAAATAATATCAACGCCACGACCAGCCATATTAGTAGCAATAGTAACTGCGCCCAGTTTACCTGCTTGAGAAATAATAGAAGCTTCTTTTTCATGATGTTTAGCATTCAAAATCTGAGCGTTTACTCCTTCTCGCTCCAACATATCTCCAAGAATTTCATTTTTTTCAATAGAAATTGTACCAACTAAAACAGGCTGACCTTTTGCATGACGCGCTTTTATTTCTTCAATAACTGCTTTAAATTTACCATTTTCAGAGCAATAAATTAAATCATTCAAGTCATAACGAGCCATTGGATTATTGGTTGGCGCTACTACTGTTTCCAATTTATAAATTTTGAAAAATTCCTCAGCTTCAGTAATGGCAGTTCCTGTCATACCAGCCAATTTTTTATAAAGTCTAAAATAATTTTGAAAAGTAACTGTAGCTAAAGTCTGCGATTCTTTTTGAATATTAACAACCTCTTTAGCTTCTATCGCTTGATGCAAGCCCTCGCTATAACGCCTTCCTTGCATCAATCTGCCAGTAAATTCATCAACAATTATCACTTCTCCTTCTGTAACGACATAATCACGGTCTCGCTTAAATAAAGTCATTGCTTTTAAAGCCTGCTCAATATGGTGAACGTCACCCAATCCATCAGAAATATAAATATTATCAACGCCCAACCATTTTTCCAATTTAGCAATACCCTCTTCTGTCAAAGTAGCTGCGCGCATTTTTTCATCAATATTATAATCTTTATTTTCTTCTAATCTTTTTACTAATTCTGCAAATTTATAATATTTATCAACTGCTTCTTCAATTGGCGCGCTAATAATTAACGGTGTCCTCGCCTCATCAATCAAAATTGAATCAACTTCATCAATAACAGCGTAATTCAATCCTGTTTTAGATTTACTAGTTGGACGTTGAACCATTCTTTCCAAATCAGGCGCCATATTATCACGTAAATAATCAAAACCAAATTCATTATTAGTGCCATAAGTAATATCACATTGGTAAGCTTCTTTTCTAGAAACAAGTTGCAAAACTTCTTCATCAAGATTTTGATTATTTTCGCCATTTTGAATAGAAAAAATAGCAGAATTTTCTTTTGAAAATTTTAATGCCTGTTCATGTGTTATACATCCAACTGTTAAACCTAAAAAATTATAAACACGACCCATCCAACTAGCATCTCTTTTTGCTAAATAATCATTAACTGTAATTACATGCACGCCTTGAGCAGGCAATGCATTAAGATAAGCAGCTAATGTAGCTACTAACGTTTTACCTTCTCCTGTTTTCATTTCAACAATTTGCCCACGATGAAGTACTATTCCTCCCATTAATTGAACATCAAAATGTCGCTGTCCTAATGTTCTTCTCGCGGCCTCACGCACCACAGCAAAAGCATCGGGCAAAATTTCTTCCAAAATTTGCTCAATAATATTTTGTTTTTTTTCAACTACCTCAACTTCACCAGCTACAACATCGGACTCCCCCGATGAAAGATCCTGATTAGACAGAGAGCTTTGTTCAACAATATTTATTTTTTCATCAGACTCTTTAATCTGTACATCATGTGTTCCCAACATAGCTCGAAACTTTGTCGTCATCGCTCTTAATTCCTCATCACTCATTGCTTGATATTTTTTCTCCAATTCATTAATCTTCTCTACTATAGAACCAAAGCTTTTAATTATTTTTTCGTTGGGATCTCCAAAAATTTTAGTAAATATAGACATGAGGGCAAAATTTTTAATTTTTAATTTTTAATTTTTTCCCGCAATATGCGGGATTAATAACTAAATTTTTAAACCTTACATTGATATTATGTATCTTAAATTCTAATCCAAAACTTAATTATTTTTTTGTTATTCCAGTTTCGCCATTCTTTTTCCATCAATCTTTTTCTCCTTATACTTTTTAATAATTTCTGCCATATGCTCTTTTACTTTTTCAATTGCTTTAAATAAATCTTTTTCAGTTTTTTCAACTCGTAATAATTCTCCTAGTATCTCTAAATTCATTTCTGCGCGATAAATTTCGCCTTTCAAATGATGATTAGTAATTAATTCCACTTCAAAACTAGCATTAAGTGTTTGAATTTTCCCTAAAAATTTATCCAACATATCAACTTTTTTCTGAACATAATCCTTTATTTCACTTGTTAATTCAATGTTAGTCGCTTTGATGTTTAATTGCATAAAAATTAAGTAAGTTTATTAATTTATACCTATAAACAAGCTACCAAAATTATCGCAGAAAGTAAAGAAAAAATTAAATTAGTTATAGGGTCTGTTGCCGATAAAGTTAAAAGTTATAAAGTTAAAAGTTTAAGGTTGAAAAACAATTTATAATTTTTACAGTAAATTAAAAATGAGGAAGAATATTAATTCTTCCCTATTTTTTTTTATAGATGATTTTTTATTTTTACTTAATTTTTTTTATTGTCTATTATGTCACAATTCGGACAAAATATTGTTATTACCGGTTCGTCAATGTCACACGACGGACCGGTAAACCCTCTTTCTTCTAAAAATTGCCCACACTTTGGGCAAACTTTTTTCAATTCAGGAAAAACTCCTCCTCCCATCTTTTTATGGCACGCATACCAACAAAGCCGAGACCGAATGTTTAAATTTTCTTTCATTTTTTTCCTCCTTTTGTTATATTTTTTTTAAAGAACAAATAAAAAAACCTCCCATCTCTGAATACAAAAATATATGTATTTAAGGACGAGAGGTCTTTAAAAGACATTCGTGGTACCACCTTGTTTTTGAAAATAAAAAAATGCTGTAAAAACAGCAAATCCTATTTTTTACTCATTGACTCAGTCTTCTGTAATAATACAGAACGACATCAATTATCCTATGATTACGGAGGAAACCGGATTTTCACTAACGCAAAAATCATCTTTTTTCAAAAATAAATTTAAAAATAAATTTCAATTTGAAAAGAAATTAGACCCAACCCTCTGATAAAAAATCAGAGGATCTAATTTAAAGATTTTGTAATTTTTAAAAAACCATTCTTATTCTTAAGATAACAAACACAAAACATTCTGTCAAATTTTTTGGGTCTGTCGAATATATTCTTATTTTACATCTCCACCCCAGACATAATCATCAAACTTGGGAACATTTTTCCTCCCAACCAAATGATATTTTTTTATTCCAGCTATTTTAGATAACCTCATTAAATCACTTAGATCGTTTTTAGTTGGTGATTCTTTTAATTCTAGAGCTATTTTTTTATCTAAAATAAAATCAATTTCGCTTCCGTCCTTCAAAGCATAATAGCGAACATCTCCAATATGGCGAATCTGGTTAAAAAATGCATTTTCAAACTTTGATCCGCTGTTATTTTCCGCTAGAATATCTAATAGCCCATTATCACAAAAATAAACTTTTTTTGCCTTCACTATCTCGCGATCTGTATTGTTGGTATAAACAGGTACTCTATAAATCAAATAAGTTTTTTCGAAAAAATCTATATATTCTTCTACGGTATGGCGAGATAGACCGATTAAACTAGATAGTTTGTTATAATCAAGACGAGTACCAACTCGGGAAGCCAGCATTTTTATCAAACTATATATTTCTTTATCTTTCCGGAAATCAGAAAGTGCTTTTATATCAATATTTACATAAGAACTAATGATATCATTTAGTAATTCTTTTTTTAACTCTTCTTTTTTTATCAAAACAATTTCTGGAAATCCGCCAAAATTAATAAACTCTTCATAATAAAATTTTAGTCTCTCATATTCAAATTCGGAGAATTTACCCATAAAAGGGTTCTTTTCTTTATAAAAGATTTCTTTGAAAATTAAAAACTCTCCAAAATCCAATGGAAACATTTCAAATACGATCTTTCTACCAGCCAAAGATTGAGTAAAAAGATTTTTGAGATAATAAGAACTGGAGCCAGTTACAAAGAATTTTATATTATAGTGATCATAAAGATATTTTATAACACTGGTAATATTGGGTAGGAATTGAATCTCATCGATAGCAAGATAGATTTTCTTTTTTATATCTATTCCTTTTCCTTCAAAATCAAGCAAAATATTATCATAATTTTTCTGATCAAAAACATCTCGATCTGATAGTTTTTCTAAATCAAAATAAGCTTTATTCTCGGATTTTACTTCAGACAAAAGCTGTTTTAGGATAGTAGTTTTACCAACTCGACGCATACCGGTGATAACAATCACTTGTTTTACGCCAACATATTTTTTGATTTTTTTGTAGATTTTTCGCTGATATATCATGTTTTTAAGTTATTGCTAAAATACATATACATTATAACTTTAGTAATACCATATTGTCAATAGGATTTTATATTTTAGTCAACTTACTAAAATTTAATTTAAATTATTTATTCTAAAAAATAAAAAGGCAAATTTAAATTTTTAATATCTTTTAAACGATAATCTAAAATACTTTTTCCAACAAAAATCATTGAAATATTATTTTTATTCCCTTAATCTCCTCTCTTCATCTCTTAAAAACATTAATGTTTCGCTTTTTAAAACTTTTCTAATTTTATTAAATTTATCATAAGAAAGAAGCATATTTATGTCTTGATTAATAATGGTTTCATCAATATTTTTTTCAATAAATTCTATAATCTCCTTAAAAAAAATTGCAAGAGATTTTTTTCTTCTTTCCTCTATAACCTTTTCATTATATCTAAATCCTTGAAAAAAGAAATAATGAATATCATAAATATCCCTTCCTGCAATAGAATTATTTTTTTCATAACGATCAATAAGCGCTACTAATTTATTAGCAAACATTGTTTCAATTGTCTGACACATTATTATCCGATCAATTTCAGCCATTTTCACCAACTCATACTTATTAGATTTTAGAGGAGGTATAGCAACATCTATTTTTATTATGTTTCTTTCATTTTTATCTGCAGGATATTTTAAAAAATATTGTGGCACTCGTTGACTTTTTTCTTTAATTTCTAATCCCAAATTTTTAAAAACTTTTTCTAAATTTTTTTTTATTATTTCTTCTTCGTTTTTTTGAGCAACAAAATCAAAATCTAAATCAATTGAAAATCGATCTAAAAAACCACACATAGCCGCACAAGTTCCGCCTTTAAAATAAAGAGAGGAAGACAAAACTGGATTGTCATATATTCCAATTAGTAACCGATAAAGCCACGCCTTATGCTTTGCGTCTTTTGGATTTGGTAAAATCATAACATTTTAAAATAAGAGGATAACCAACTGCCTCCTGTATTTTTTTAACTTCTTTCCAATTTATAAATTTTTCAGCATCAAAATAAGCATTTGAATTAAAATACAACATATCAGCAATAGCCCTACTTAAAGTCGCAATTTTTATTCCATTAACAAAATGTACACCAATTGGATTGTATAAATATTTATCAACTAATTTTCTTGAATAATAATTGTGCTTTCCAATTGAAAATTTTTTAGACTTTGAACTTACAAAAGTAATCTTATTGCTTGATTGCAAAATTATCCCTTCATTTTGCAAAACAGTCTCAGTGGTAATATAACAAAATTCATGCAATGCTTTGGACCCTAACAATAAAGGATCTAAATTATCAATCGGTTTTATAGAATAAAATCCTTTGTAAATTCTAAACAAAAGACCTGCTTTTGTATATCTTTTGAGCGTCGTGTGTAAAGTATTTGTATTTTTTATCTGCCACAAATTAGCCAAATCTTTTGTATGAAAAATAACTTCGCCCAATTTAGCAATTTCAGCGAATCTTTGCGATTTATTGTGAATATTATTTAATTTTACGTTTATTTTTTCTGTACTCATATGTACAGCATGCCATACCTAAATATTTAGTCAACTTACTAAAGTTTAATTTAATTTTAGGCACTGGTAGAAGATTAGGTTGGTAATTTAGAAAAATTACCATAAAGGGTCTGTCACCGAATACCGTATTTGAAGACAGGCCCGTTACTACGTTTTACCCAACTATTTTTTCCCAAATCATTTTAAAAACATTGCCAAATCTAGCGACATCTTTACAAGTCACTGCTACAACCAAAAGCATTAATAAAAGAAAGCCGATGCTATGAGTAGCATTTTCTAATTCTTTTTTAACAGGAGATCCTTTTATTTTTTCAATAATTAAAAATAAAATTCTACCACCATCAAGCGCTGGAAAAGGTAAAAAATTTAAAATTGCTAAATTAATAGACAATAAAGCAGTAAACTGCATAAGATAAACAAAACCCATTCGTGCTACTTCTCCAGTTAAAGCAGCTATACCAACGGGTCCGGCCATTTCAGCACTTAAACCATGACCCAAAATTAAACCCTTAAAAAGTTCGAAAAAAGCAACGAGAATTATCCAAATTAAAATAAAAGTCGTTTTAATTCCTTGCCAAATTGCTATATGCCAAGGATATTTAACTATACCTGTTTCAGAAATTGCTACACCAACACCACCTTTGCCAGTTTCTTGTCTAATCTCTGGCGTAATTTGACTAATAATTTCTGTACCGCCACGCTTTATTTTATAATTTAATTTTTGTCCAGAATGTTCGGCAACATATTTTTGTAAACCGCTATAATTATTAAATTGCTGATCATCAATACTCATTATCACATCACCAACTTTCAATTCAGCTTTGGATGCAGGAGAATCTTTAAATACATTGACAATTTGTATCTTATGCTCAGATATCTGCGCTGATGGACCAACATCC
The DNA here is from genome assembly GCA_018817545.1 of Patescibacteria group bacterium. Taxonomy (GTDB): domain Bacteria; phylum Patescibacteriota; class Patescibacteriia; order Patescibacteriales; family GWC2-42-12; genus JAHITL01. The sequence goes on along the minus strand of JAHITL010000003.1, from coordinate 2,379 downwards.
CCAGTAGTCTGAGGCATTCCTATCATAAAACCAATGATAATCAATATCATAGCCAAAACACCATTCATAAAAACGCCTGCCGAAAGTATTAAAAATCTTTGCCAAATTGGATGTGAAGCAAAACTATCCTTATCTTCCTGCTCTTCTCCATTTTCTCCTTTTATTTTTACAAAACCTCCCAATGGCAACCAATTTAACGAATAAACTGTACCAAACTTTTGATCTTCTTCAGTTATTTCTCTATTACCTCTAATTATCCGCCATTTTTTTATTGCTGTTTCTGGCTCTTTCCATATTTGCCAACCAAAAATTCTCGGCGAAAAACCAATTCCAAACTCTTCAACTTTAACTTTAAATTTTTTAGCAACAACAAAATGCCCTAGTTCATGAACAAAAACCAAGACTGATAAAACTAAAATGAAAATAATAATTGTTAATAACATGGGTTAAAATTTTTAATTTTTTAATTTTTAATTTTTAAATAATATCAAAATATTTAAATTTTTAATATAAATTTCAAGAGATAATTAAATTACACAAACAAATATTTTTATATTTAAAATTAGAGTATTATTTAAAAATTAAAAATTATAAAATTAAAAATTTTTAAAGTAACTTTCTCTATATTGTCATTATTTCCTCTTCTTTCTTGTCTCTGATCTCTTTAACCTCATTATTACGATCATTAATTATTTCATCTAATTCTTTTATAAATCTAAATTTATCATCTTCGCTAATTTCTTTATTTTTAAATACTTCTTCTATTTCTTCTTTAATTTCATCTCTTACTTGACGCAAAGAAATTCTTGCTTCTTCCATTTTTTCGTTAAGTCTTTTTACTAACCCTCGCCTGTTTTCTTCGGTTAATGGCGAAATCATTGCTCTAATTTTATCACCTTCATTAACAATATTTAATCCTAAATTAGCAACAACCAAGGCCTTTTCAATGTCTTTTGTGACATTTTTATCCCAAGCAGTAATTACCAAACTTCTAGCATCGGGAACATTAATACTTGCTACGCCAGCCAATAATGTTCTTGTGCCATAAGCTTCCACTTGAATACCGTCTAACATAGCTGGGTTAGCGCGCCCAGTTCGCAAACTAGAAATATCTTTTTTAAAAAAATCCATTACTTTAACAAAATCTTCTTGTTTACCTTGAATGTATTTATTCATATAATTTTTAATTTATTAATTTATGAGTTTATGAGTTTATGAGTTTGAATTTCTTATTTATCTTACTTTTCTTACTTATCTTACTTATCTTACTTATCTTATTTCTCTTATTTATCTTACTTATCTTACTTTTTAACTATCTTTTTCACTGCTAAATAAATAAGATTTTCATCTTTTGGATCAATTAATAATTTCCAGCCAGCGCGACTAGTTGGTAATTTTTTAGTAGTCCAATTTTTTCCGCCATCAGCTGACCGATAAAAAGTAGTGTTCGTTACATAATAAATTTCTTCTAAATTCTTTGGACTAACAGCTACTGAATTAATTGATGCCTCACTCTCTGGAGTTATTAATTCTATTTTTTTCCAACTATTTCCGTTATCATCAGATTTTAATAAACCATAACGAGTAACTAAGAAAAGAGTCTTTCTATCTGATTCTGCTATAATCAAGTCTTGAAATTTGCTATTTCCATCAAACTCTTTTAATTTATCAGTCAAATCAACCCATGTTTTACCAGCATCAGTAGAACGGAAAATTCCTTTGCTCTTAGTGCCCACAAAAATTAATTTGTGTTCAGCTTTACTAACAATAATTTTAGCTATCTCATCATCAAATCTATTAAGTGTTTGCCAACTTTCACCACGATTAGAACTTCTTATTATTTCACCTCGACTAGTACCAATATAAAGTATCGTACTATCAATATTATCAATAGCCAAAGAACTAATATTAACGCTCAAATCATTATCAAAATAAACCTGCGTCCAACTACGACTACAATCAATTGATTTATAAAGTTTATTAGCAACCGTAGCATAAATTGTACACTTATATTTAGAATCAACTGCTACGCTACTAATTGTTATTTTTCCTAAACTATTTGCTATACGCCAAGTATTAGCGCCATCATAACTATAAAACAACCCATTGTCAACGCTACCAAAATAGATTGCTTTATTATCACTAGGATCCATAACTAACGAACTATCATCAATCATGCTAAAACTTTTTGGTTGTCCGCTTACAGTAGGAATTGCTGTTTGTTGCAACCATGTATCACCCTTATTAACACTACGAAAAACTCCACCATCAATCCCCTCTTTATTACTTTCAGTACCAAAACTGATTGAACAACCAGAGGTTATAAGACCAATAACTAAAACTAACAAAAAACTTTTTGTATATTTTTTAATCATAAGG
>JAHITL010000015.1 GCA_018817545.1 Patescibacteria group bacterium | reverse complement strand
TCGCCGAATACCGTATTCGGTATAAAATTCCAAATTTTTGTAAATTTTGTTAAAAACTTTTTCGCTAATATAACCATATTCCCTCAAAACTTTTTAAAAAAATTTCCTAAAAATTTGAAATTTTCTACTCGAAAGAGTATTTGGCGACAGACCCTTTATTTATTACAAGCCAACAATAACATTAATTGAAAAAAACCGCAAGGTGTCGTAAAATGAAATTATGAATAAATATATAACTGATTTTTTAGAATATTTAGAAATTGACAAAGGCTTATCACAAGCTACTATTTTAAATTATTCTTTTTATTTAAAACGTTTTGCTAAATTTGCCAAAGAACACGATGTAATCTCGCCAACCAAAATAAGCAAAGAATTAGTCCATCAGTACAGACTATGGCTAAACCGTTTATTAAGCGCTGAAAATAAAAATTTAAAAAAAAATACACAGAATTATCATTTAATAGCTTTGCGTAGCTTTTTAAAATTTTTGATTAAAATAGATATTACTTCTTTAGAACCAACTAAAATAGAATTAGCTAAACAAGAACAAAGACAAGTAGACTTTTTGGAAGGCTCTAATTTAGAAAGACTCTTAGCAGCTCCTTTAAATACTCTTTCGCCAGAAATTATTAAAAAAAGAGATAAAGCAATTTTAGAATTATTTTTTTCAACAGGATTGCGTGTTTCAGAATTATGCAAATTAAAAATTGAAAATATAAATTTAAAAAAAGATTATCCAAAAAGTAAAACAGATTTTATTGAAAATAAAAATAATCTATCTAATAAAACTGGCGAATTTACTGTACGTGGCAAAGGATCAAAAGTACGTATTGTTTTTTTATCAGCTGATGCTAAATATTGGTTAGAAAAATACTTAAAAATACGCGAAGATTTCAATCCATATTTATTTATCAGTCATGATAAAGCAACTAAAAATAGAAAAGAAGAAACAAATATAACCACTAGGACAGTCCAACGATTAGTACAAAAATATGCAAAAATTGCAGGAATAACCAAGCAAGTAACGCCACATACAATGCGTCATAGTTATGCCACTAATTTATTAATAAATGGAGCCGACATTAGAAGTGTCCAATCAATGTTAGGGCATTCCTCTATTACAACAACTCAAATTTATACTCACATTACAGATCAACAATTAAGAGATGTCCATAAAACCTTTCACGGATTACATAAAAAAAGAATTCTCTAATTCTAAAATTTTTACTCGAAAAAGTATTTAGCGACAGACCCTAAAACTTAAGTTTTAATAAATTCTTTTATTATTTACCTTATTTTTTAATGGCAATTCAAAACAAAACTTACTACCTTTGCCCGCTCCTAATGATTCAGCCCAGAGCTTGCCATGATGCTGTTCAATCATAATACGCGCAACATATAACCCTAGTCCTACACCTTCTGTATGAATTAAAAAAGTGCCATTACATCTGGAAAATTTCTTAAATAAATTTGCCATATCTTCCTGCTTAATCCCCATACCACTATCAGTCACACAAAAATGAATCTGTTTTTTAACTAGCTTTATCTCTACTACTATCTTGCCCTTCTTAGTATATTTTATAGAATTATCAATTAAATTCATCATTACTTGTCTAATTTTGTCTTCATCCACTTTAACCAATGGCAATTTCTTAATTGATTGCTTATATTTTAACAATAACGCCTTCTTTTTAGCGCAAGAAGATAATTCTTCAATAACGCTAATTGCTATTTTTCCTAAATCCACTTCAACAAAATTAAATTGTAATCGACCGGATTCAATACGAGAAATATTTAACAAATTTTCCACTAACCTGATTAATCGTTCATTAGATTGAAAAACTTTTTCCAAAGATTCTTTCTCTAAATCAGTTAATTCACCAAAATTACCTTCTATCATCATAGAAATATAGCCCTTGATAACAGTGAGCGGCGTACGTAATTGATGAGAAGCAATAGAAATAAAATCCGATTTAGCAACGTCTAATTCTTTTAATTCCTCGTTGGCTTTTTTTAATTCGCTTGTTCTTTTTTCAACCTGATCTTCAAGTCCTTCTGTTAATTTTTCTAAAGCTTCTTTGACTTTTCTTTGAGCAAGATAAGCATGAATTATTTTATCAGTGCTTTTATTAAAAAAATAACCGTAAACAATAACTAGAGCAAAAATAGAAATTATTAGTAATTTTGAAACAACTCCTTCAATTAAAAAAGAAGCTAAAAAAATAATAAAAATTAAAACTAAACTAATTATTTGATAATGTAAAAATAAACAATTGTGAAATTTTAATTCACAAAATTGGCAACGTCTATAAGGAGAATAATTAAGAGATTTAATTAGCCAACAATTTTTATTAATATTTTCTATTTTTTCTTTTATTTCCATTTAAACAGTTTTTTAAAAAATACATAAATTAAAGTAGCAATACAAAAACCGACAAAACAAGCTAAAAATATTAATAAAGCTATTATCAAAATATACATCCATACAAAATCAACAAATTTTCCAAAATAAAGAAATAAAAAACCAATAAAGAGCAAGATTCCTGTCATACCAGAGACAAAATTTAATTCTTCTAATTCTCTTTGAATTAATTTTGATTTATCTTTTTTAAAAAATAATAAAAGAAGTTGATAAGGAATATTAAATTTTATAGAAAAAACCCCGAGAATCAATAATAAACTTACCATTAAAACTAACCATTGATTTTGAATTAAACAAGCAATTAAAATTACAATTCCATAAGTAGCTCTGGAAAGTCTTAGAGAATCATTGTGAATTAAACATTGTTGCATAAAAATTAAATTAATTAATTAAGAAAGCAAAAAAATAAAAAAATAAGATAAGTAAGAATTAAAATAAGATAAATAAGAGAAATAAGAAAAGTAAGAAAAATACAGGCAACTGCTCACTAACCCCCTCTGTCGTAGTAATGTGATAATGTTATAGTATAGTAATATAAAAATGTCATTCTCGCAGAATCCTTTCCTTTTTTGTCATTCCCCCCGCAACTTGCGGGGGGGGGGATGACAAAAAAGGAAGGCTCGCGGGAATAACATTTTACACGGCGACATTTTATGTGGTCAGTGAGTAGTTACAGCAACAAAGCAATAAAATAAAAAAAATAAGATAAATAAGATAAATAAGAAAAGTAAGAATTAAAATAAAAGAAAGCAAGAAATCAAAAAAACAAGAAAGAAAAAAAACAAAAAATAATTCCTAATTCCTAATTCCTAAAAAGCTAATTTGTGGATTCTTTTATTAAACTTACCATTTTAAAAAGACTATTCGCGCGGACAGGTGAAAAATGCTCTCTTAATCCTATTTTATCAATAAAATATAAATCAGCATTTTTAATATCTTCTAGTTTTTGTCCTGATAAAATTTTTGTTAATAAAACAATAATTCCTTTTATCACAGCAGACTCGCTATCAATATAATAAAAAATTTTTCCATCAATAGACGTGAAATAAAACCAAGTCTTAACCTGACAACCCTTAATAAGATTATCTGCTATTTTATATTTTAAATCAATTGATAATAAATTTTTACCTAATTTAATTAAATAATTATATTTATCTAACCAATTATCAAAAATTTTAAATTCATTAATAATTTTTTCTTGTTCCTCTTGTATAGTCATTTTAAGAAATTTA
>JAHITL010000092.1 GCA_018817545.1 Patescibacteria group bacterium | reverse complement strand
TATAATACTTTATTCTTTTTGACAACCTTGCTAACTTTAGTGTAAAGTTAAAAAAATATAGAGTTAAGGGACTCTTTCATAAAATACTTTAAATTTTAACAACACTACTATGTTTAACAAACAAGAACAAGGAGAAAATTTTAAGGAGGTTGAAACTATAATTGGACCATCGGTAAAAATTAAGGGAGACTTTCATGGCACAAACAACATGATAGTAGAAGGCATTGTTGAAGGAAGTCTAAAAACTAGTAGCAACTTGAGAATAAGCGATAAAGCCAAAATTACTGCTAGCGTTGAGGCTAAAGAAGCTATAATTAGTGGCGAAATTAAAGGTTCTATTAAAATCCATGGATATTTAGAGGTAACTGCCACAGCTAAAATTTTTGGTGATATAGAAGCTGCGACTCTATCGATTGAACGTGGCGCAATTTTTAACGGCAATTGCACTATGACTACAAAAGAAGAAATAAAGAAAAACAGCTAATCTTTTTTTCGCGAATTTTTGCGTTAACTTTTGTATTTTTCCGCGAATTTCCGCGTATAACCATAATGAATATTTATATTTATGATTCTTTTTTGAATCAAAAAAAATACGAACGTATTCTAGCGCAAATTGAAACGCGAGTTACTGACTTAGGTCTTAATGGCAAAATAGTAAGACTTAATGTTATGAATAACATCAATGAGGTTATTAACAGAGAAACAAAAAATAAAGTCAAAACAATAATTGCTGTTGGCAATGATCAGACAGTTAATAAAATAGTCAATGCCATGATTGATTGCCAAGTTCCTTTAGGAATAATACCTATTGGCAAAGAAAATAATAACATTGCCCAAGCGTTAGGAATTGACTTTGAAGAAGCTGCCTGTGAAACTTTATCAGCCAGACGAATTACTAAAATAGATATCGGATTGGCTAATAATAGTTGTTTTTTATTGCAAGCTGCTATTACTAATCAAGGCACAACTCTGGAGATCAGCCAAAATTATTCAATAGAAATTGCAAACAAAGGAGAGGCACAAATTATCAATTTATTATCACCAAATATTAATTTACCATTAAAAACAAAAATTGATCCCCAAGATGGATTTTTAGAATTATTTATCAAAACTAAATCAACAAAAAATCTTTTTAATCAAGAGCTCGGTCATTCTATTATTCAAATCAAAAAAGTTTTAATAAAAAACATAAAATTTCCTATTATTTTAGACAATGTCATAAAAATACCTGCTCCTGTAGAAATCAGCTTATTCAAACAAAAATTAAATATAATCGTTGGACGTAATAGAAATTTTTAATTTTATAATTTTTCACCGCAAAAGCGGGACAGGTAATTTTATAAATAATTTTTAATGTTTCAATTTTTAATTAATTCAGAATTTAAAATTTTGTTTAAAAATTAAAAATTGCTTTTATTTATCAATAACGACTACTTCCGATTTTATTGTTGTTTTTTGTTTAAACAAATAAGCTTGCTGTAATATTGCTAAAACTGTTGTAATTAGCCAATAAAGAGCTAGGCCGCCTGGAAAAGATAAGCAGAAAAAAACAGTTAAAGCGGGCATAAAGTAAAGCATCTGTTTGTTCATAATAGCTGCCATATCCTCGTCTTTTGATCCTTCTCCTTTAACAGCTGGCCGCGTAGTAATCATCATTTTCGCTTGCCAAAACTGCGCCAATCCTGCCAAAATCGCCAAAACAACATTTGGCTTAGCTAAATTAATTACACCAAAAGAAACATAATTAATAACTTCAGGTCTATAGATAAACCCATAAACCAAGTCTAATCCTTTGCCACTTAGACCATCTCTAAAAACCTCAAAAACAGCCCAAAGAAATGGCAATTGAATTAATAATGGCAAACAAGAAGAAAATGGATTAACTTTTTCTTCTTTATATAAATTCATCATCTCTTTTCCCATTTTTTCTTTGTCATTAGCATATTCTTTTTTTAATGCCTCAATTTTTGGTTGAATATCTTGAAGCGACTTCTGCGACTCTATTGCTTTTTTAGACAAAGGTAAAAAAGCTAATTTAATCAAAATAGTTAAAGCTATTATTGCCAAGCCAATATCATGTCCTGGTATAACATTATAAAGAAAGATTAACAAATTTAAAATCGGCTGATAAAAAACTACATGAAAAAAATTATACATAGGGATAAAATTTTTAATTTTTAAATGATACTCTAATTTTTAATATATAAATATTGGTTTGTTTATATAATTTAATTTTTTCTTGAAATTTATATGGGTCTGTCGCCGAATACGGTATTCGGCGACAGCCCCTATATTAGAAATTTAAATATTATCCCGCAATATGCGGGAAAAAATTATAAAATTATAAAATTACTTTAATGGATCCCAACCCCCTGGATTAAATGGATTACAACGCAAAACTCTCCAAATAGCTTTAATTCCGCCTTTAATTACGCCATATTTTTCAATAGCAGCTATGGCATAGTCAGAGCATGTTGGTCGAAAACGACAATATCCTTGAGGAAAAAGAAATTTAAAAACCCCATGGTCAAAAGACAAGGTTCGTTGATATAATTTTAGCAATTTAATAACAAAAAAACGAGAGTAGCGTATTAGCACAAAGACTCTAATTATTTAAACATTTTAAGCTTTTTTAAAGTTTGTTCAAGCGCTTCAGCAATCTCTTGATAAGAAGAAATACGTTTCGGCACGTTCTTACTAGGTAAAGTTATAACCAAAAAATCATAATTAGGCATCAACTTTTCAGCCCACAGCCTAAAGATTTCTTTAATACGTCGCTTAAGCTTATTACGATCAACTGCTTTTTTACTAACCTTTTTGCTAATTATAATGCCTAAACGATTTTGACCAATTTCATTAGCTAAACATTTTAAACCAAGAACTTGACAATAATAAGAACGCCCTTGTTTAAAAATTCTATCAAAATCTTTTTCTTTTGTTAAGCTTCTAATTTTTGCAGGCATATTTAACCAAAATAAAACACTACTCAACTATTTTGTTAATTTTTTTCTACCCTTGGCTTGGCGTCTTTTTATAACTTTACGTCCAGCTTCTGAATTCATTCTTTTTCTAAAACCATGTTTCTTTTTAGCACGCCTTTTATTCGGCTGATACGTTCTTTTAGGCATTTTTTTATCAATTATTTTTAATAAAACTTTCTAAAAAGAGCATAACATTGATTGCTTTTTTATGCAAATAACCATATTATTATGTCATTGCAAATTTTTAAAAAAATTTAAAGTTTTATCCACTAGTTATTAACAGTTTTTAAACCTTGCTAGCAATTTTACTTACTGCTATACTTCTAAAAATACAAACTTTTACTACTTCAAACTTTATAAATATTAAATAAAAACAGAAAATTTTCCTTTTATCTTAATATTAACCATTACTTTTATGAACAATGAACAACTTTGGCAAGCAATCTTAGGAGAGGTTGAATTAAATCTATCTCGAGCCAATTTTACTACATGGTTTAAACAAACTTTTATTTCTTCTTGTGAAAATGACAAAGTAATTATTTGTGTTCCTTCTGGTTTTGCTAAAACTTGGCTAGAAAAAAAATATCACCAAGAAATATCTAACGCATTTAAAAATGTGGGACAAATAAATATAAAAGAGATTATTTATAAAGTCGAAACTAGAAAAGTCAATCCAAATGATAAAAACTTAAAAGATATTAACACCAACAACAAAGAAGACGAAACTCCTAATAAGCCTTTTATTCTTAATCGTTTTGGCCTTAACACTCATTATACTTTTAATAATTTTATTGTTGGCAAAAACAATGAATTAGCTCATGCAGCCTGTCAAGCTGTTGCTGCAAATCCTGGCCACGCATACAATCCTTTATTTATTTATGGCGACGTTGGCTTAGGAAAAACTCATTTATTACAAGGAATTGGTCATGAATTAGCAAAAAGAACCAATAAAATTTTATATGTTTCAAGCGAAAAATTTACAAATGACTACATCAATGCTGTTCGTGGCGGTCAAGCTAAAGAATTTAAAGAGCGCTATCGCAATGTTGACATTCTATTAATTGATGATATTCAATTTATGGGAGGAAAAGACGGGACTCAAGAAGAATTTTTCCACACTTTTAACGAGCTTCATCAAGCAAATAAACAAATTGTTATTTCTTCTGACAGACAACCCAAGGCAATCCCCGCTTTAGAGAAAAGACTATCTTCCAGACTTGAATGGGGAATGATTGTTGATGTTTCTCTGCCTGATTTAGAAACAAGAATCGCTATTTTAGAAACAAAATGTAGAGAAAAAAACTACAAAATGGAAGAAAATATTTTAGCTTATATAGCCAGCCATGTTCAAAATAATGTAAGAGAGCTAGAAGGAGCCTTAACTCGCTTAATAGCTTTTTATGAATTCAATAACACTCAACCAACAATTGATGCCACTAAAAACGTATTATCTGGCATTCTTTCAAGCTTCCAAACAAAATCAACTACTCCAAAAACAATCATTGATGCTGTAGCAAAATTCTTTGATATTAATATTAAAGAATTAATTGGAGCTAGTCGCAAAAAAGAAACAGTTCTTCCACGACAAATAATAATGTTTTTAATGCGCAAAGAAATTAATTCCTCTTATCCATCAATTGGACAAGAGCTTGGTGGACGAGATCACACAACAGCTATGCATGCCTTTAATAAAATTACTAAAGAGATAAAAGAAGACGAAAGATTAAAACAAACCATTGACTCAATTAAACAGCTACTTTATAACAGTTGCCAATAATTAATCACCAATTAGCTCCTGTTAATAAATCTGTTGACAAACAGTGATTACAAGACGACTTCTTGTTGATAAAAAAATTTTTCATTTTTTTATCAACACAAAGTATTAACAACAAAGACACAGTTATCTACAATTAAGGCACAGGTTTAAAAACATCTTTTAAACAAACATTAAATAAAAAAACAACTTTTTTTTATTTATCAACAGCCCTATTATTATTATTAATTTATATATTATATATTATTATTTAAACTCTTTTAAATTATGAAAATTTTTAGCTTACAAGAAAATTTAAAACAAGGACTATTTGTAGTTAGTCATATTGCAGGAAAGAATATAAATTTACCAATTTTGAATAATGTAATGATTAAAGTCTCTGATGGAAATATAAAAATATTAGCGACTAATTTGGAAATGGGAATTATAACAACAGTAAGGGGAAGAATAGAAGAAGAAGGCTCTTTTACGGTTGATTCAAAAATAATAAGTGAATGTATTAATTTACTGCCTAATAAAAAAATTGGACTAGAATTAAAGAATGGATCTTTATTAGTTGATAGTGATAACTATCAGGTAAAAATAAAAGGGCAGTCAGCAGAGGAATTTCCTCTTATCCCGGAGATTGATAAAAAAAATTACTACAGTATTCAAGTAGAAGTGTTTAAAAAAGCTATTTCTCAAATTATATTTGCGGTTTCTTTAAGTGAGGCTAGGTTAGAGTTGTCTGGCGTAGTATTTTCTTTTAATAGTAATAGTCTTGTTTTAGCAGCTACTGATAGTTATCGTTTAGCTGAGAAAAAAATTGAGATAAAAGCTAACAATGAAGAAGAAAAAAAAATTATCGTGCCAGTTAAAACATTGCAAGAATTAATAAGAATATTATCTGGTGTTCAAACAAATTTAGTTGAAGAAGATGACGATGAACTCAGATTTTATGTTTCTGATAATCAAATTCTTTTTACTTATAAGTCAACGGAATTAATTTCTCGTTTAATTGAGGGGCAGTATCCTGATTATCAACAAATTTTTCCAACCACAAGCAAGACTCAAGTTATAATTAGTCGGACAGAATTAATAAGAGCAACGAAGTTGGCCTCGTTATTTTCTAAAACAGGAATAAATGATATTAATTTAGATTTTCCTAAAGAAAAAAATCAACTAGTAGTTTCTTCTACGTCAGGACAAACAGGAGAAAATGTTACTAGTTTAGAGGCTAGGGTATCAGGAGAAGACAACGGAATTGTTGTTAATGGTCGCTATTTATTGGATGGTTTAAGTAATATCGAAGGGGAAATGATTAGACTAGAAGTAATTGATAATAATACGCCTTGTGTTATTAAGCCAGAAAAAGACACTAATTATCTCTATATTATTATGCCGATTAAACAATAATCCCTATCTTACAATAATCTTTATTTCTTTGCTTTTAGTAGTTTGACCATCCCAACCCCGAGTTTCTGCGCTTAGCCAGTAAACTCCTGGATTTGGTTGGGATGTCCAATTAAATTGAAGAGTGTCTTCGTCTGGTTGATCAAAAGAAGTGAGATTAACTACCTCGCCTTCTAGTGGTTTTAAATAAAAATTTGCTTTAGCAGTTTGTTCATAATTATTTAATAATACTTTAAGAGTAAAAGGAAAGTCTGTTTTAGTTAATGTGACTTCGTCAGTGGGCGTTAGCCAGTCAAGGTTAACGTTTTTTATTTTTTTCTTTTCATTTAAAATTAAATTAAAAGTTGTTTTTTGTTCAGCGCAATTGTCTATATCGTCACAAACTTTAACTGTTAAATTATGAAAACCATTATTGAGAAAGCTAATTGATTTTTTTAAATTAAAAGGATAGCTAGTGCTAGTAGCAAATAAATTATCATTTAAATAATATTCAACTCTACTGATACCGCGTGGCGCTGTCGCGTTAATATTAACAGATAAAACAGAAGTCATAATGGATTGATTATTAGAAGGATTTTCTATGACAAAAGTTGGTTTATTTTCAAGAGTATGTACATTGTCGTTTTCTATTGGAGGAGAAGATGTGGCAAGTCCTTGTTTAGCAGCCCAAGCTAGGACAGGAGTTTCCCAAAGATTAAATTGAGGATCAATTTTAGGGTCAGTTGGTTGATGTCCGCGAGGATCATTTTTATCAACATAATAAAGAATTGAATGACTTTGTTGAAAAGTTTTTTCTTCAATAAAGTTAGCGGGAGTAAATTCTGTTGCTAACAAACCAGAGGTTTTATCTATTTTTACAACAACTTTTCCTTCAATGTCTCCATCTAAGATGGCTTTACCTGTTTTAATAATTTCTGGTTGATTAAAATATTCTATTGGAGTGTTGCCTAAAACTTTTTGCATATAATCGTGCCAAATTGGTGCCGCTACAATTGAGCCATCTGATCCGCGTTTCATTGATGAATTGTCATTATTTCCAACCCAGACGCCTGTAACTAGAGATGGTGTAAACCCGATTGTCCAAGCATCACGGTAATCATTTGTAGTTCCAGTTTTAGCTGCTACTGGCCTAGCTCCTAAATTTAAGTAATTGTTTTCGCCAAAAACATAAGCGCGAGCATTGTTATCAGACAAGACATTATTAGTTAGTCTAGCAATTTTTGCGTCTAGTACTCGTTTTTCTTCGCTTGTTTTATTTTCTTCAATTATTTTACCGTTTTTATCTTCTATTTTTAAAATAACTACAGGAGCATGATAAATTCCTTCACGAGCGAAAATACCATAAGCAGCAACGTGTTCTATTAATTTTACTTCCCCTCCTCCTAAAACTAAAGATAAGCCAAAGCGATTAATATCAGAGAGGGTTGTGTAGCCCATGTTTTGAGCTAAATTTATGACATTTTTAATTCCAACCAAATAAAGTGTTTTTACAGCGGGAATATTTAATGAGCCTGCCAAAGATTTTCTCATGGTGATTGGGCCACGTTCTTGTCCGTCGTAATCAAGCGGTATATATGGTTTTGCTGGGTCAGTAGAAAAATTAGTAGCCACATCATAAAGCACTGTATCAGGGGTGTAGCCTTTAATAAAAGCCTCTGTGTAAACAATTGGCTTAAATGATGATCCTGGTTGGCGAGGCTGTAGAGTGATATTAACTTGACCATCAATGCTATTGTCAAAATAGTCTTTAGAACCCACCATAGCCAAGACTTGCCCTGTTTTTGGGTCCATAGAAATTAAAGCAGCATTACTTGCTTGATATTTGTTTTTATTAACAGTAGCTTTGGCTTTTATAACTTCTTCAGCGATTTTTTGTTTATATAAATCTAAAGTGGTATAAATTTTTAAGCCATCTTGTTCAATCATTTTTTCACCGTATTTATCTGATAAGATTTCTTTAATATACATTACAAAATGTGGCGCAAGTATATTATTTGATTGTTCTTTGAAATTTAAAACAGTATTTTTAGCTGTTTGAGCTTCTTCTGCTTTAATATAGCCATATTTTACCATTAAGTCTAAAATATGGTGTTGACGAGCAATTAATAAGTCTTTATTTGGTCCATATGGAGAATAGCGACTGGGGGCTTGAGGGAGCGCTGCTAAAATTGTTGCCTCAGCTAAATTAATTTGCTTAACGCTTTTGCCAAAATAGAGTTGACTAGCAGATTCAATGCCATAAGCAGTTGAACCATAAGGAATTTCATTAAAATACATTTGCAAAATTTCATCTTTTGTAAACTTTTTTTCTAATCTGTAAGCAAGAATTAATTCTTTAATTTTTCTAGTAAAGGTTTTTTCGTTAGTTAACACAGCATTTTTAATAAATTGTTGAGTAAGAGTGGATCCGCCAGCATGATGATTAAAAAGTAAATTAGTTACAGCTGTTCTAAACATCGCCCACCAACTAAATCCACCATGTTTATAAAAGTCTTTATCTTCAATAGAAATTGTGGCATTTTTTGCGTAAGAAGGAATATCGTTTAAATTTACTATTGTTCGTTTTTGGTCTCCATATATTTCATAAAGGACTGTTTGACCAGTACGATCATAAATTTTTGTACTTTGGGCAATTTGTCTATCAATTAAATGATTAGGATTTGGCAAGTCGCGAGATAACCAAAGAAGAAAAAGAAATCCAATAAGAATTAAAGCAAAAATAAAGATAGCTAATCTTTTGAAATTTTTTGGTGTGGCCAATATTGAAAATAAATAATTTCCAAAATTTGTTTGACTATTTGAAGCTCGCGATTGATGAAAGCTATTATTATTTGAACGCAAATAATATTTTTTTCTCTTAGATCGCCATTCTTGTTGAGATTGTAGTCTTCGTGATAATTGATGAATTGGCATAAATAAATTTATAAATATAAAAAAATTATAACAAGAAATAAGACTAAAAGCAATAACGGGTCTGT
>JAHITL010000091.1 GCA_018817545.1 Patescibacteria group bacterium | reverse complement strand
TTATAATAATTATCTATTCTGCTCTGCAACTCTAAGTTTAACTCTTTTTTAGTAATATTGAAATAAGTTGTTAAAAAAAGTTGTTGAATTTTTTCAACATAAGTTTGGTTAGTAATTTTACGCGACATCATAAATTCTAATTGTTGTAAAAAAGTACCTAAATCACGAGCAAAATCAGCTAAACACATATCAGCAAAATCAATAACAGCAATACTATCTTCTTCTGTGTGTATAATATTTTCAGGATGGGCATCTCCATGAATTAACCAACGTTCTTTAGTATTATTTAAAAAATTTTTTTCTTTGCTATCAATAATTTCATAAATTTGTAAACAAGCTTCATAATAACGAGGATAAAAAGTCTGCACTTTGTCTAAAAAATGAATTTTACCAGGAGTAACAGTTTCTACTAAACTATTTTCTATATTAAAATTTTTAGCATTTTGAATTGGCAATTGATGAAGTTTAGCGAACCAAGTAGCAGCTTTAGGAACAATCGCCTCAATTTCTTTAAAATCTTTTTCACGAATATATTGATAAAAATTTTCTCCTTCCGCTCCTTCATAAAAAAAAGCATTAAAATCTTTTGAATAAAAAAGCGGCTTTGGTATTGTTAATTTTCTTTGACTAAAACTATTTTGCCAAAGAAATAAAGACCCTTCATAAGCGCCAAGTCGTTGTTCATTACTATGAGCAGTACAATAGATAGAAATAATTTTATCTTTTTTATCAATAGTTATAAAAATAACTTCAAATTTAAATACTACATGATAGGTTGTTTCCCAAATATGTTTTTTAATAGCTGATATTTTAACTTGCTTAATATCTAAAAATTCAGGATATTTAGGTAAAATTTCTTTAACAAATAAGGCAGTAATAAATTTTTCATCTAATAAACTATAAATTTTATTCATATTAGAAAATTCCTATCGCCAATAATAGCGCCAATGTTTTTGCCAAATAAGATGTTTAATTTTAATATATAATTTTTCTGCTTTAATTTTTTCTTGTCTTGTTTCAAGATTATCCAAAGAGCGAACACTACGAATTAATTCATTAACACCTTTTTCAATTTCATCAGGATTCCAAGAGATTGAGCTAAATAATTTAAAATCATGAGCGCTAGCCCACCAAAAAGTACAACTAGCTAAACCTCTATCCAAATGTCTTCTTGACCAGAAAAAATTTTGATCTGTTTTATATTTATTATTTAAAGTTATGGCTAAATTAGTTAATTGCCATAATTTTATTTGAATATTGTTCTTTTTGTTAAACCAAAGTTGATAAGGTTGTTTATCTTTTAATTCTTTTTCAGTAGATTCCCACGAAGAATCAACAAGAGAAAATATTTGTTTATTTTCTAATTTTTCTAAGTATTGGCTAATCGTTATTGTAGAAATTTCTGAATGTTTTAATAATTTTTCAAAATTAGCTTTAAAGTCAATATCTCTTAATCCATAAAGTTCCCCATCAGTTGCTGTTATAATTGTTTTATCTTTTTTATCTTCTATTAATTTTAAAATTGTTGTTGGCACATAATCTTTAGAAAATATTCTATTACGAAAAACAATTTTTAAGTCTGAATTTTTATCAAAATACAAAGTTGATGAGTCTGCTTGATTTAATTTACCAGCTAAACTTATTTCATCAAGAATTAACCATTGATAATTATTTTTCTTTATTATTTTAGCAACCCGTGAATTATAAGTCGCTTCCGGAATAAAAAATCCTTTAGGAATAAAATTATTACCAAAATGTTTTTTTAAAATTTGTTCATTAATTTCAATTTGTCTTTGAATCTCTTCATCAGGCAAAAGCGCTAAAATTGGATGAAACGCTGCTGAGCCAACAAGTTCAATTTGTTTTTTAGTAACTAGACTATTTATATTATTAATTAAATTATCATATCCTAAGCTAGCTATTTTATCAAGTAAGCAGCCAGAAATGTTTATTGTAAATTTTATTGATGGGTTATGCATCAATGCGCTAATTATTCTTTTATAGCTTTTTTCAACCGCTTCAACTACTGTTTCGTTATCAGCAGTAGGCGGTTGATAAAAATGAAGAAAATTTATCCAAGTTATTTTCATAAAAGCATGTTTTAAGTTATTTTGCGCCATTTTTTAATGCTTGATAATAGAGATCAATATATTTTTTAGCTGGGATTTCCCAACTGGACGATTTTTTCATCGCTCTAATCATTAAATCATTCCAAACATGTTCATGTTGATAATTTTCTAATGCCCTTATAATAGCAGCAAATAGAGAGTATTTATCAAAATTTGAAAAACTAAAACCATCACCATCATTAAGTCTAGGATTAAAATCAGTTACTGTATCATAAAGACCTCCTACGTGACGCACTACTGGAATGCAACCATAACGCATAGCAATCAACTGATTAATTCCACAAGGCTCATGATGCGATGGCAATAAAAAAATATCAGCGCCTGCATAAATTAATGTTTCCAAACTCTGATTTTTAGCAAAAGATAACCAAACTATTTTTTTTGGATATTTTTTTATTTCTTTTTTAAGTTTTGTAATATATTGCTTGTCTCCATCTCCAATAATTATAATTTGCAAATCTATTTTAATAAGTGATTCTAATATTTCTAAAACCAACTCTATTCCTTTTTGAAAAGCGATTCTTGAAGTTAACGCGATTATAGGAATTTCTTGATTTATTGGCAGCCCAAGCTTCTTTTGTAAGTATTCTTTATTCAACCTTTTTTTATCAATTCTTTTATAACTATAATTTTTATATAAACCACGGTCATTTAATGGATTAAAAGTTTTATAATCAATACCATTAATAATGCCGAAAAGTTTTTCTTTGCGATTACTTAAAATACGATGTAAATCTTGACCAAATTTTTTAGTTAAAATTTCTTCACGATATTGTTCACTTACAGTATTAATAACATCAGCAGACAGAATAGCTCGCTTAGCAAAATTAATATTCTCAATATCTGGATTATTAATATGAGGAATATTACTACGCCTATAATCTTTTTTTGCAGTTGGCACTTCCCACCAACTATGACCAAATTGAAAAACTAAATTATGAATAGTAAAAACAGTTTTAGCTTTTTTAAGAGTTTTAGAATAAAGAAAATCTGTTTTTAAATAATAAGGAATTAATCCTGTATGCCAATCATGACAATGAATAATATCAGCTTCAAATTTAAGAAGAGAGATTAATTTTAATGCAGCTACATCAAAAATCATAAAACGAACATTCTCATGACTTGATCCATAAATATTTTTTTTTCTAGAAAAATATTGCTTATTTTCAATAAAATATACTGGCAAATCAGGCAATAGCCAGCCTTGCCAATAATTAACAAAAACAGAGTCTTCTGAATTTAAAAAAATTTGAACATTTTTATAAAGAATTTTTAAATTATTTATTTTAGTATTAATAACTTGCCCATAAAGTGGAGTAATAACAATAATTTCATGCCCAAGTCTTTTTATAGCCTTAGGCAAGCTACGACAAATATCAGCCAAACCTCCAGTTTTAGAAAACGGAGCGACCTCTGAAGAAATAGAAACTATTTTTAATTTTTTAGACATAGGGAATTTAATTTTCAATTGTTGCTAGCACAAATTGCTATTGCTAACGCGTCAGCCGCGTCATCTGATTTTGGCAACTCTTTAAGATTTAAAAGTAATTTAACCATTTTTTTTACTTGATTTTTATCTGCGCGACCGTAAGTTGAAACAGCTTGTTTTACTTGCAACGGAGTGAATTCAACTGTCGGAACTTTATTTTGTTTAGCAGTTAATAGCATTACACCTCTAGCTTGCCCTACTACTAATGCAGTTTTAACATTTTTACAAAAAAATAATTCTTCAATAGCAATTAAATTTGGTTTATACTTTTTAATTATTTTTGTAAGTTCTAAATTTATTATTTCTAGTCTATCAGCTAAATCAAGTTTAGCCGATGTTTTTATTGAATCATAATCAAGACATGTTAATTTATTATTCTCGTTTTTAATAATACCAAAACCTGTGTCTGCGATTCCGGGATCAATGCCGAGAATAATTATTGGACTATTGTTAAATATTTTTTTGAGCATAAAAAAATTTTCAATTTTCAATTTTCAATTTTTAAACAATGATCTAATTTTTCAATTTTCAATTAATTTTAATTTTATCATTCAAATAATATCACTTAATTGAAAATTAATTCATTGATCCCGCAATATGCGGGAGAAAATTGAAAATTAAAAATTCGCGTTAGTGTAGTAATCTGCCACATCTTCATCGTTTTCTAGCGCTTCAATAAATTTTTCTAGTCGTTCTTTTTCTTCAACGTTTAAATTAATATGTTCTTTAGCAACATATTCAATTTCTGCTGATTCTGTTTTAATTTTTTTATCTTCTAAAAAT
>JAHITL010000014.1 GCA_018817545.1 Patescibacteria group bacterium | reverse complement strand
TCACCGAATACGCTTTAAAATATAAATTTCAAATTTCTAATCAACAAAAATTCCCAAATTAAATTTTAGGGTGCTCTTATTTCATGCCAATATTAACCCTTACTTATTGAACTTAGTAATAGAATCTAACATTTTATCTAACGTATCATCTTGGTGTAATCTTTGATAATCAGGCAATTCTTCTATGTTATTAATCCCTAAAAAACGAATAAAATCTAAAGTAATCTCATAATAAATTTCATTCTTTTTTTTATCATTTTTAGCTTCAATTAAACCATGCAATAATAAATTACGTAAAATCAACGCACAATTAATTCCTCTAATTCTATCTAAATCAATTTTAGAAATCGGCCCGCGATAAACAATAATTGTTAAAGTTTCTAAACTCGGTCGCGACAATTCGCCTGTTGTTTCATCTTTAATAAATTCCTGAATTAATTTAGCATTATTTGGCGAACTTACCATTTGATACTTTGTAGCATTTTTAATTATTTGCATTCCGCCAGATATTTTTTTATAATCTTCTATTAATTCATCTCCTACCTTCTGAACTTCTTCAATATTAACTTTTAATAACTCGGCCAAATGTTTTACAGATAAAGGCTTAGATGAAATAAATAATAAAGATTCAATTTTAGATTTAATACTCATAAAAAAATTTAAGATTTATTTTGTCTTATTAATTTCTATTTCAGCAAATAAACTAATTTGAACAGCAGAAATATCTCGTTGTTTAATTAATTCTAATAATGCTAAAAAGCTAACAATTACTTCCATTTTATTTTTAGCAACAGCCTTTATTATATTAAAATTAATTTTTATTCTATCAATTAGCATCTGTTGAATAGCAAGAATTTTTTCTTCAATATTAACAACATGTTCCAATTTTTTTTCTTCCAAAAGCTCTATTGGCTTATTTTTAACAATCAATTCTTGAAAAATCGTTTGCAAAATTACAGCTGTTATTTTTTTTGGCGGAGAAAAAATATTAGCATCAGCCAAAATAGCCTGCTGATTAAATTCACGAGCAAACATAAACTTCTTTTTATTAATCATTTCTTCAATTACTTTAGCTGCTTCCAAAAATTCTTTATACATCAATAACTGATGTTCAAATTCTTCAATTTCAGCTTCTTCTTCTGGAAAAAGATAAGGCAGAAGCGCTTTAGATTTAATCAATAATAACTTTGTAGCTATCACTAAAAAATCAGCCAATTCATCGGGCTTAATTCCGTTAGCGCTTCTAATATATTCAATGTACTGATCTGTAATTTTAGCTAAACTAATCTCTGTAATATCTAATTCTTCTTTTTCAATTAATTGCAACAATAAAGCCAATGGTCCTTGAAATTTTTCTAAATTTACCAACATAAAAATTTATTTTTATTTGCTTTTGGCGTTTTTTGCTTTTATTATTTTTTTTTTTTTTAATTTTTTAATAAAAGCTCCGTATTAAAATTTAATAATGAAATGGATTCCCGCTTTCCGGGCTCTGCGGGAATGACAAAAGAAAAAAAAATTTAATAAGGAAATGGATTCCCCCCGCAAGTTGCGGGGGGAATGACAAAAGAAAATTTATCTTACTTTTCTTATTTATCTTACTTTTCTTATTTATCTTACTTATCTTACTTTTCTTACTTTTCTTACTTATCTTACTTTTCTTACTTATCTTACTTTTCTTACTTATCTTACTTTTCTTATTTTTACTATTTTAAGAATTTTTATCTTTTTCTTAATACTAAAATCAGCTAAACTAGCTTTTTCTAATTTAACAAAATCTTTAATAGCCATTTCTATAGAATGATTAAAACTGCCTGAAGAAAAAAATCCATTTTTTAATTTAACTAATTTTTTATCAATAATAACAGGTAATTTATATATACCGCCAAAAGCGCTCATAGCTCCTGCTTTTATTTTTAATAAATTTTCCATAACTTTTTCTTCAGGAATTTTTATTGTCTTAATTGTTTTATTTTTTAATTTACCGACAGCTTTAGCAAGTTTTTTAAAATCTAAATTATGATCAGCTGGTAATAAAGCTAAATAAAAATCTTTATCAGCAACAACTAGTAAAGACTTAACAATCTCACTTAATTTTTTACGCATAGTTGTTGCGATATCCAAAGCAGTATAAACAGTTTTATGCTCTAAAATATTATGTTTTACTCCAGTCTTTTCTAAATAATTAACAATTTTAGCAGATATTTTAGTTTGTTTAGCCATATATTTTTTAAAATTATTTATAAATGGGTCTGTCGCCGAATACGGTATTCGGCGACAGACCCTTTTTAATTAAAATTATATTTAAAAAATGAATTAATAATATTTATAATTTCTTTTTTTATATCCTTATTTACGCTAATATTAGCTAACTGTTTAAAATCATTTTCTATTGCTAATCTTAATATTTTAATAGAATTTTCCGAAATAATTAGCTGATATTTTTTTTCTAATTGAGAAAAACACTTAACACAAATTATACCTCCTTTAGATAAATCAAATTTATTACTTAATGGCAAAATTTTACTATGACAACTAACACAATAATATAACTCTGGTCTATGTCCTAATTTAATTAATAATTTAAAGACAAACAACTGAACAAATAAATCATAATTTAGCTCCTCTTTAGCGCTATTTAAAAAATCAAAATAACTAATTAATAATTCAAAAATTTCTTTATCACAATCTCCTGTTTTGACAATTAAATTTAAAATCCTTATCACTTCACCTGCTGCTTTTATTTTTTCTAAACTATTTTTTAAATCAAAATAACAATTTTCACTAATAGCGCTACCAATATAATCATATTTTTTCCCACGTACTACCATAACATCAACCAAAGTAATCGGTTCCAAATGAGCAGCCAATTTTGATTTACTTTTTTTAGTGCCTCGAGCTATTAATTCCAATTTACCTTTTTCTGTTGTATAAATTGTAACAATTGTATTATTTTCACCAAAAGAACTGCGATAAAGCACCACTGCTTTAACTCTATAAGTTTCTTCCATACGATAATTTATCTAAATATAATTGTAAAATTAACATAGCAGCCACTTCATCTCTTTTAGCTTTAACTTTTTTATCACCAGCTAAAGCATCAGCTGCTTTACTAGATAATCTTTCATCAATTAATTCAATTTGTAAATTACTTTTATCTTTCAAATCTTTAATAAATTTATTATATTTTTCATTCGTAATTTGTAATTTATAATTCACAATTGATAAAGATTCACCAATAATTACTGCGTCTATTTTTTCATCATTTATTACTTGCAATACTGCTTCTATATTTTCTACTGTCTTAAAAGGAAGAGCAATTTTAGTTTCGCTATCACCAATAGCCAAACCAATTCTCTTTTCTCCCCAATCTATTCCTAAATATTTTTTTTCTAATTTATTATTCATAATCCGTTAATATTTCATAACCATTTTCAGTAATTAAAACAGACTGTTCAAAATGAGCGCTCAAACTATTGTCAGCGGTTAAAAAAGAAAATCCATCCTTGCCACTCTTAATCCGCCAACCGCCAGCATTAACCATTGGTTCAATCGCTAAAACCACACCTTGTTTTAAAATTATTTTATTATTTTCAGGTACATTATAATTATGGACTTGAGGATCTTCATGAACATCATGACCAACGCCATGACCTACTAATTCACGCACTACAGTAAATTTATGTTTACGAACATAATTTTCAATAATTCTGCCAATACTATTTAAAGTATTTCCTGGACGAATCTGTTCAACGCCCAATCGTAAAGCCTCTCTAGTCACATCAATCAATTTTTGCGCTTCAAGACTAATTTTCCCAACAGGAACGGTTCTAGCCATATCAGTATAATATCCACGTTTAGCAGACTTATCATCTGTATTGTTAACATAAAATGGATATTCCATTCCTATATCTAATCCAATAATATCTCCTTGTTTTAATTCTCGTGAAGGCAAAGCTGGAGAATGAACAACTTCATTATTAATTGAAGCGCAAAGCGCTGTTGGATAAGATACTGAATCGTATTTAGATTGATAATTTTTAAAAGAAGGACGACCGCCAACTTGACTAATTAAATCACAAGCCATTTTTTCCAAATGCCCCGTACTAACGCCTGGCTTAATTTCAGAAATTAATTTTTGCATAATCTGCGCTAAAAGTTTACCTCCCTGACGCATCATCTCTATTTCTTTTTTATTTTTAATAGTAATCATTTCCAAAAAAATTAATTTTTATATTTGTATTATGTATTATGACTTTATGGACTTTTAACTTTTAACAGTTATATACCAAATAAAACCAGAGACGAAAATTTTTAATTTTAAGAAATAATTTTTAATTTTATAATTTTATAATTTTTAAATAAACTCTAATTTTTCACCGCAAAAGCGGGACAGGTAATTTTTAAATAAAATTTTAAATTCTGAATTAATTAAAAATTGAAACATTAAAAATTCAACTTTTAACTTTCAACTTTTAACTATTTCTTTTTCCTAGTTTTTCTAAAATTTCTATATGTATTTTTGCTATTGGCTGCTCTCCGTTAATTTTAATAAATTTATCAGTCTGTTGCCAATAATCAAATACTGGCTTAATATTTTGATGATATATTTTTAAACGATGGTTAATAATTTTAGGTTTATCGTCATCTCTAATAAATAATTTTTGATGACAAACATCGCAAACCCCATTATTTATTGGCGGATTATATTTTAAATGATAAATTGATCCACAAGAACACACTCTTCTTTGACTCAACCGCTGCTTAACTTCTTTATCGCTTACATCTACAAGTAATGACAAAACTTGATCATTTTTTTTCAAACACTTTTCAAACATATTTGATAAATCATTTTGTTGTTTGATATTTCTTGGATAACCATCAAAAATAAAACCTTCTGCTTTTTGTTTCAAACTTTTAGCCACTAAATCAATTAATAATTTATCGGGCACTAATTTGCCTGCGTTTACATATTTTTCCGCTCGTTTTCCTAAATCACTTTTTGATACAATTTCAGCGCGCAATAAATCACCTGTAGAAATTTTTTTCCAACCAGTTTTCTGCGATAATAAATCAGCTTGCGTACCTTTTCCTGATCCAGGAGAACCAAAAAAAATTAAAATAGTTTTAGACATAAAAGTTAGTTTTGAAATCAATTTAATTAATGTCAAATAGGGCGCCCTCATTTCATTCCAATATTACGCCCCTAAAATCCTATTATCGGCTTAACACCGCCTGGTTTATTAAAACCCGTTTGAGAAATTTTAGAATTTTTTTTACTAGAGTTTGTCGCAAATCCAGTTGTCTGAGGACTCTTTATTCCCAAATTTTTTGCGCTTCCTTTAATTCCAGCTCCAGCTCCAGCTCCAGCTCTTCCTAAAATACTTACTTCACTTCTTCTATGTCCAAATTTATATCTACTTTCACTTTCTTGCCATTTTGAATTTGAAATATCTTCATTTCCTTGAGACGCACGAACCATATTGATTCTATTAATCTGGTTTAAGTTTTCAGTTTTTTTTTTGGCTCTAATGCGCTTAAACATCTTTTTCTATCTTCTTCTCTCATCCCTCCTTTTTTTAATGCATCATTAATACTACTAGCGGATTTTCCACCATAAGCTGCGGTAGCAGCCTTGTCTTTGATTGCAGTCCCTCTTAAACCTGAGCCAAATTTACTACTTCCAATTCCGCAAACATATTTACTAGAAATTTTTGCCATAAAATTATAAATTAATATTTTAATTAATAAAAAGTTTAAAGTTCTAATAATTTATACTTAATCCAGCTTAATAAATTCTTGCCAGGACAGACAGTTTTAGATCCATTTATTTGGCAATGCCCTAAAATATTACTATTTTTAATATTATCTTTTTTTCTCAATTTTTCTACTATTTTTTTTAAAGACTCTAACTGTTTTTCTAATGGTTGCTCTATCTCAAAATTTCCAAATAAACAAATACCAATAGCTTTAGAATTCATATTATCAGCTCTGCAATGAGCTCCATAATCTGTGTCATTTCTTGTTTGATAAACAGTTCCATCTCCAATGATAACATAATGATAACCAACATACCAACCTAATGAAGATTTATAATTAAACGATTTTTGATGAGCCTTATTTACAGCATTTAAAGTAGCCCTATCTCTTGCAGCAGCAGAATGATGAATAATAATAAAATCACTTGTTTTCATACTTTTCTTATTTTTTTGTTTTCTTGCTTTTTTGCTTTATTAATTTATCTTATTTTTCTTATTTTTCTTACTTTTCTTATTTTAATTCTACCTTCATTATTAATTTAACTAATTTAATTATTTCATAATCATATTTTTCATTTAAATATTCATATACTGTTCGCAATCTTTCATCACTACATTGCTGAAAAGCTGTTTTTATTTTTTCATAAACTTCTTGACTTGGCTTTAAATATTCTAAATCAATTTTAGCGCCAAAATCTATTTGACGTTCAATATGTGAAATAATTGTTGATGGAGCAAGACCACGAGCCTTCGCCATATCAATAATCGTCAACTTTTTATTTAATAAATTAATTGTAATAGATGAAGTGTCTCTATCACTTAATTGCTTATACGCAGACGATTTTTTTCTGACTCTACTTTTTTGCATTTCCTTACTTACTAGATTATTTTCTTTTACATGGTCAATAATTATTTTTAAAAAATCATCTCCAAAACTTTCCAACTTACGACTCCCAACTCCACTAATCAAAGAGAAACTCTCAGTATTAACAGGAAAATAATAAGCCATTTCTTGAAGCGAAGCATCACTAAAAATTACAAACGGAGGAACATTCATTCTATCAGCAAGTTGTTTACGCAAAACACGAAGTTTGGCAAATAATACTTTATCATATACTAAATCTTCGGGTTTTCTTTCCTCGTCAATATCTTTAGCTAGCATCGCAATAAGTTCAATCTTTTCTTTTTGCATTAAAAATCGATGACCTTTAGCAGAAATAATTAAAATTGGATATTCTCCGTCAGTTTTCGTAATTAAACAATGATTTATAAGCTGCTCAATTATGTCTCGCAATTCCTCGATGCTAAAATCATTAACAATATTAAAAACAGACAGCTTATCATGACCAAGATCAAAGATTCTGTCTGTTATTTTTCCTGTTAAGACATTAATTATATAATTGGCTCCAAAACGACTGTCAGTCCTTAAAATAGCTGATAAAATTTTTTGAGCAATAATTGTCGCATCAAAAGTAATTTTTTCAGTATTACAACAATCACAAGTTTGACAATTTTTTTCTAAATATGTTTCACCAAAATAATTTAAAATATACTGACGTCGGCACGATTTCAATTCAGCATATTCCATAACTTCATTTAATTTACGTTCAGCTTGTTTTTTTATTTTTTCATCTGTTATTTCATTTAAAAAGAATTTATGTTTACGCGCATCCGCATAAGTATAAAACATAACACAATCGCTAGGCAACCCATCACGACCAGCGCGACCAACTTCTTGATAATACCCTTCCAATGATTTAGGAAAAGTATAATGAACAACTAAGCGAACGTCTGGCTTGTCTATGCCCATACCAAAAGCAATAGTTGCCACAATAATATTTATTTCATCTTTAATAAATAAATCTTGCGTTTTTTTTCGTTTCTCAGCCTCAAGCCCCGCATGATATGCTCGAGCTTTAAAACCTTCGCCCCTTAATTCATTGGATAACTTTTCTGTTTCTTTGCGAGAAAAACAATAAATAATTATTGACTCATTTTTATATTTTTTCAACAATATTAAAAGTTTTTCTAAAGCATTTTTTTTCTTAATAACGCGCAAATTAAGATTTGGTCTATTAAAACTAGAAATAAAAACTTTAGCTTGCTCTATTCCTAATTCTTTTAAAATATCTTGTTGCACTTTTCCAGTCGCAGTTGCTGTTAACGCAATAATCGGCGTTTGAGGAAATAAACTTTTTAACATTTTTAAATTTCGATAATCAGGCCGAAAATCATGCCCCCATTCAGAAATACAATGCGCTTCATCAACAGCAATTAAACTAAGATCTAAATTTTTTAAAAACATTTTAAAACTGCCTAAACTCATTCGCTCTGGCGCGATATAAAGAATTTTTAATTTTCCACTCAAAGCTTTATCTTGTAAAGTTATAATTTCTCTAGCAGATAAAGAAGAATTAATAAATTCAGCAGCTATTCCATTTGCCTTAAGCCCGTCAACTTGATCTTTCATTAAAGCAATTAAAGGTGAAATAACTAACGTTAACCCCTTCAATTCCAAGGCAGGCAACTGAAAACAAAGCGACTTACCACCACCTGTTGGCATTAAAACAAAATTATCTTTATTAGCTAAAATGCTATTAATAATTTCTATCTGCAATGGTCTAAAATCATCATAACCAAAATATTTTTTTAAAGTTAAGTAAATTGAACTAGACATAAATTTTATTTTTCTTTAACCAGCACTTGCTTGACTATTATTTTGCTTTTACTATATTTTTTACTAGCTTTTATAGTAATAATATTCAACCCATTTTTTAAATTAATCATTTTGCTAAAATTTCCATAAACATCACTTAAAATTATTTCATTATTAATAGTTACTTCTACTTCAACTTCTGTCTTGCCACGCACTTCAACAATAGACTGCTGAGTAATAAAATTATCAGCTGGACTTAAA
This sequence comes from Patescibacteria group bacterium, assembly GCA_018817545.1. GTDB lineage: Bacteria > Patescibacteriota > Patescibacteriia > Patescibacteriales > GWC2-42-12 > JAHITL01. Next base: position 1,105 of record JAHITL010000014.1, on the reverse strand, counting down.
ACCAGCAAATCAGGCGCAACAATAATTTTATTTAAACGAACTCCTAAATAAACAAAACAAATAACAATAACAATAATAATTAAAAAATTTTTAATAACTTTCGGCATACTCCAAAAATATTGCTTTTTGGCTAATTGTCTAGAAAATACTTCTTTTTCTTCTCTCGGTTGATAAACATTTACTTCTAATTCATAAGTAGCAACTAATTCTGGATAATCAAGCCCTAAAAAATTGGAATATTCCTTTAAAAAGTTTTTACCATAAACTCCTTTTGGCAATTTATCGTAATCACCTTTTTCTAAAGCATTAAGATATTTATAATTAATATTTAATTTTTTCGCCACTTGTTCAAGCTTGATTTTTTTTTCTTGCCTAGCGCGACGTAATTGTTCAGCTACTGTTTCAGAATCAAGAAAAAGTTTATTAGAAACAAATGGAATCATAGAATAATAACTAATTAACTGTTATATAACGATACGTTGTATGACTTTATCAACTCCTTTTTTCTCCTTTAAAAATTGCTCGGGAGTTTTGTAATTTAATGATTTCAATCTTTTTTCAAAATTATATTCATTAATAAATTCAATAGTTTTTTCTTTCATTTCAAAAATAGTGGAAAAAAGATTTTTTTTGAAAACGTTATTTTTTATTCTTTTGTTAAAATTTTCTACCATTCCATTAGTCCATGAATGTTTAAACTTGATTGTTCTATGTTCTATTTTATTCTCTAAACAAATTTTGTCAAATGGTGTACGATTGCAGGGTTAAGGTTACCCTACTTTGAGGGATTATGTAAAGTGAATTAAAGGGACTGTCAAGATAATTGTGTCTGGTCTTCTGTGAATAATGTTAAATATTAATGTTTGGAAGTCGAACTTCCAACCTTTCTTTTTCTTTGTTATTCTAGTCCGTCAGTTAAAGGATAAACTTCGGTGGAAATTCAGGCTTTATAAAAAAATTAACAATTAGACACAATTTTATTTACGGTCCCTTAGGCATATCCAAAGTTTTTCTGAAGCGTAGCGTAAAAAAATTTGAGAGAGAAAATTTTGCTTTCCTTAATTTATTATAAAGTGCAAAATTTTTGAACCGGATATGCCTTGTT
>JAHITL010000090.1 GCA_018817545.1 Patescibacteria group bacterium | reverse complement strand
GCGGTGGAGGTGGGATTCGAACCCACGTGCCACTTTCGCAGCAAGACGATTTCGAGTCGTCCCCGTTACGACCACTTCGGTACCCCACCAATTTTTAAAAACTCCCATTTGCCACTTTCCAAATTATCTAATTTTATATCACCAACTCTTACTCTGATTAAATCTACAACTTCTAAATCAATTGCTTTTAGCATTCTTCTAATTTGTCGTTTTTTGCCTTGAGTTAAAATTATTTTAAATTTATTGTCGCCTAAATATTCAACTGCTTTTGCTTTTACTATTCCTTCATCTTCACCTATATCAACTCCTTTTAAAAGTTTTTTAATTACATCTTCTGGCTTAAGGGACGTAAATTGTAAATTGTAAATTTTAACACAGTATTCTTTTTCATGTTCATATCGTGGATGAGTTAAATGTTCAGCCCAATCACCGTCATTAGTTAAAATTATTAATCCATGGCTATTCTTATCTAATCTTCCAGTAATAATTAAATTATTCATTTCTTTTGGCAATAGCTCAAAAACATTTTTTTCTCTAAAAAACATTCTATTAGTGCAAACATATCCAACTGGTTTATTTAATTTAATATAAATTTTTTCTTTTGGCAATTTTAAATTTTTGCCATTAATTTTAATAACATCATCTTCATTTACAGTTTGACCTGGTTCAGCTATCAATTTATTTACAATAACTTTTCCTTCCTTAATTAATTCCTCAGCTTTTCGTCGTGAACAAAAACCAGAAGAAGCAATAAATTTTTGTAAAATTATATTCATAATTTTTGTGTTTTTTTGGGAAAATTGATTAAACTTATCATTGCAATTAATAGCCAAAATAAAATTGCTAAATCATTCTTAAAATATGGCACATCAACAAAACCATGAATAATAATTACAATCATTGCACACATTAAACCAATATTTAAGTATTTATAATTTATAATTCGTAATTCGTAATTCGTAATTGATATATAAAAGTATTTTCCAATAATCCAAATAAACAATAATAATCCAGCTAACCCCAATTCACTCCAAAAATTAAGAAATATATTATGAGGGTATAAATAAATTTCTGTTGGTTGCCAGTGGCTTTTTTTATAAGCTTTATCAAAAACTGTTTTACGATGAAAATCAGGATCATTGTTGCTGTTAAAAAAAATTCCTTCTTGATGATATGGTAAAATAATTTTTTTATAATTAGCTAGACCTGCCCCGCTAATTATTCTGTTATCTTTTAACATTTTTAAAGTTTCTTTCCATTGTTGTTGTCTAATTTGTCCAGATAAATCAGATAAAGTAATTTTGTTAATAAATAAATTTCTAGCTGGCGAATAAATATAAATACCGCAACTAAAAATTATAATTAATAAAAAAGTAATTAATCTAATTTTTTTACCAGCTAATAATCCAAAAAAAACTAATCCAACAATTACTCCTAGCATTGCGCCTTCACTTCTAGCAAAATAAATTACTAAGACAGATAAAATAATTACTGTTCCAATAAAAAGTATTTTTAAAAATTGTTTGAAAATTTTAGAATTGAAAATTGTTTGAAAATTGATCCCGCAATATGCGGGAGAAAATTGAAAATTTTTTACAATATCACTTAACCATCCTATCATAACTAATATTAACGGTCCTAAATATAATCCGACTGCATTAGGATATCCAAAAAAAGAAATTACTCGTCGTGTTTCTGGGGCTGCCCAAAATTCATTAAAAATTAAAAGACCAGTAATTTTTTGAAATATAGCGACTGAAGATATTAATAAAGCAGAAATTATTAATGACCATAAAAGTTTTTTTTTGCCAGATTCTTCTTGAAAAATATTTAAAATTAAAATAAAAAATAATATTGGTTCAAAAAAATAAGCTTTCCAAATACCTAAAGAATTTAAATTAAAAGAGGCTGTTCCAATAGCCATGAATGAAATTAATAATAATAAAATAATTTCAAAGTCAAATGGATATCTGATTTTTATTTTATTATTTTGTTTTTTAAAGTTATTAAAGAAATTATTTTTAACAAGATTAAAATTTTTAATAAACCATACAAAAAAAGCCGATAAAATCATAATCTCCAATAAAGTTGTTGGGATGCCAAAAATATTAAATCTAATTAGATAAGAAGGCAGAGCAATAATCAAAAGCATCATAGCAAGATCTAATCTACGCCAAGATAAAATTAAAAAAAAGATTGTAAAAAATAAGATAAGCATTTTATGATTTTTAAGAAATAAAAAGATATAACCCTAAGCAAATCATTATTGTGCCAATTAATTTTTGGACAAGCACCCCTCCGCCTAATCGTTCATTTAAAATTTTAGGGAATTTAACTGAAATTATTAAAATTATTAGAAACAAAAATAAATATTGTACACCTTGTAAAGCATTAACAATGGCTACAGTTCCCAAACTTATTGCCCAATTAATTGCAATAAAGGCGCCAGCAGCTAATAATCTTATAGTTAAAAAGAAAAACATATTTTTTGAAGTTTTAGCGCCTTTTTGTTGACTTACTATTAAATATCTCCAGTCAGGAACAAGTAATATAAGCAAAGCGCCAATAAATGATCCAAATCTTGACCAAACAAAACTGCCAATAAATGGCTGATATGAATAAATGTATTTCATTAGAACATAGTAGGCTGCAAAAAATATTGCTGAAAAAATGGAATTAATTAAAAGTCTGCTAGTCGGTTGGTAGCTAGCATGAAGATTGCCTAGAAGTTCGCCCCAAATTTTTTTAATTTTAGAAGAAACTTGCTGATAGCTATATAATTTTGTTTGTTTAATTGAAATTAATATTCCGCCACAGATTAAAATAACAAAAGCAATAAATTGTTGTTGATTTAATTCTTCGTTTAAAAAAATAAATGAAAAAATAAAGCTAAAAATAGGCACTAATGCGCCTACTATTGGTACAACGCGCGAGGATTCGCTTTGATGCAACGCTTTATACCAAAATACTAAAGTTACTAAAAATAAAAATCCTGCCAATAAATCTAATGCCATTTCTCTTAAATTTGGCATCCATGGTGATAAAAATAATAAAAAAATATTAAAAATACTCCATATACTTACATAAAAAGCATAAGCAATGGAGGAGTGGACTTTTTTGGATAACAAAAATTTATCAGCTACATACACCCCAGCATTTACAAAATAAGCACCAATAGTAACAAAAAGCCACATATGGTTTTAATCTTAAGTTTAACAGTTAATATTTAAAGGGTCTGCCGCCGAATACTCTTTCGAGTAGAAAATTTCAAATTTTTAGGAAATTTTTTCAAAAAGTTTTGAGGGAATATGGTTATATTAGTGAAAAAGTTTTTGACAAAATTTACAAAAATTTGGAATTTTATACCGAATACGGTATTCGGCGACAGACCCTTAAATGGAAGCAAAAATTTATTTTAAAAATTTGAATATTAAAAAATTATTTAAAAATTACCTGTCCCGCTTTTGCGGTGAAAAATTAAAAATTTTAATATCATCCTCTTATAACTAATTTTACATTCATTTTCTTAGCTTTCCAAAATTCTTTAAGATATTTATTAATACTTTCATCGTCAAAGTCTTTGCATGAATATAAATCCATTGCGACATATCCTTCTTTTGGCCATGTGTGAAAAGATATGTGACTTTCATAAAGCATAACAAAACCAGAAAGTCCCCAATCTGGATAATGTTCTGAAGCGACTTTTTCTATAACAACCTTGCCTAAAATTCGCATTTTAAATTTTTCAGGCAGATCGTTGAGTAGTTTTCTAATAGTTTTACCATCTTTTAATTTTTTTTCTTCAATTCCGTAAGCATCAATTATTAAATGTTTACCCCATGTTTTTGATTTATCTAATGTTTTTGACATTTTACGTTTAGCTTTATTTTTTTATATTTAATTTATTGGTCTGTCGTCGAATATGGTATTTAGCGATAGATTATTATTAAATATAATTAGCGCTCAGCTTTAATTATT
>JAHITL010000089.1 GCA_018817545.1 Patescibacteria group bacterium | reverse complement strand
CCCCCCGCAACTTGCGGGGGGAATCCATTTCATTATTAAATTTTAATACTGAGTTTTTTTTATTAAAAAATAAGAGAAATAAAAAAAATAAGAAAAAAGTAGAAAAAAATAATTGGCTAATAGTACATAAGAAAAAATATACTTGATAAAAAATGAAAATATGATAATGTAATTACATAATTAGTAAGTCTTCTTCTCTCTTAATTACCCTCCCAGTTTTAAAGGGGAGAGGAAGAAAGAGTGGGGCACCAGTAATCCAATCAATAAATAATTGAATTGTAGTCGAGCTGGTGCCCCAAGATTGTTCTTTTGAATTATAATGGGTAGACGAATATGTCTAAGAGATATGGAGTAAATTTTATTTTACTATTCGTCTACCCCACCCTTTTTTGTTTTTAACAACCGCTTCGGTAATTGTTTTTTCCTTACCGAGGTGCTAGCTACAAGTTAAAAACAACAGACCCAAGTATTTTAGAACTATATTCTAAAAAATCTTGGGTTTTTTTTGTAAAATTTTTTTAAATTCTTTTAGATAGAAACGGTGCCTCGGGAGAGAATCGAACTCTCATGAAATTGCTCCCACACGAGTTTGAGTCGTGCGCGTCTACCAGTTCCGCCACCGAGGCAATATGATTATTGTAAATTATGTCAATTAAACTGTCAATTTGTTGATAAATAAGTTTACTAATTTGTTGTTTATGATTTTGTTTGAAAACTAATCCAGTATATTGTGGGGGTAAATTAATTTTTGAATGCTTTTAATTCTTCTATTATTTCTATGATCTCTCCATCCATTATTTTACCAATATTATGCCAAGATTTTTTAATTCTATGATCTGTTACACGATCTTGTGGAAAGTTGTAGGTTCTGATTTTTTCGCTACGATCGCCTGAGCCGATTTGTTGTTTTCTTTCTGTGGCTTCTTTTTGTTTTTTATCTTCTTCTAATTTTGCTAATAATCTTGAACGTAAAACTTGCATTGCTTTTTCTTTGTTTTGATATTGTGATTTTTGATCTTGACATTGAACAACTAAATTAGTAGGCAAATGGGTTATTCTTATAGCTGAATTTGTTGTGTTAACTTTTTGACCACCTGGTCCAGAGGCTGCGTAAGTATCAATACGCAAATCTTCTAGTCTAACTTCTACATCTACTTCTTCGGCTTCAGGTAAAATTGCTACTGTTGCCGCTGAAGTATGAATTCGCCCTTGTTTTTCTGTTTCTGGTACTCTTTGTACTCTATGCGTACCACTTTCAAATTTTAAATTACTGTAGACATTTTTTCCGCTGATTGAAAAAATAATTTCTTTAAAGCCACCAATGCCGATGTGGTTGGAATTAAATATTTCTAATTTCCAGCCTTGTTTTTCAGCAAATCGAGAGTACATTCTAAAAAGGTCAGCAGCAAATATAGCTGATTCATCGCCACCAGTGCCAGCGCGGATTTCTACAATGATATTTTTTTTGTCATTAGGGTTAGCTGGATGAAGTTCTACTTCTATTTGTTTTTTTAATTCTTCTGATTGACTATTCAATTGTGTCAATTCTTCAATTGCAATATTTGTTAATTCTTTGTCTTCTTTCATTGCTATTATTTCTTGATTTTCATTGATATTTTTTTCAATTTTTTTCAATTTTAAAATTAGCTCAACTACATCTTTGAGTTCAGAATGTTGGCGAGAGATTTTAATAAGTTGAGATTGATCGTTGATTATAGCTTGGTCAGACAATTGCTTCTCTAGATCATTGAATTTTTGTATAATATCTTCGTACATTGTTTTTTAAAAAGTAGGAAAAAATAAGAAAAGTAAGATAAATAAGAATAAGATAAGTAAGAGAAATAAGAAAAGTAAGATAAATAAGATAAACTTTCTCTTTTTGTCATCTCGAACTTCGTAATCGAAGTGAGAGATCTATAATAGATTATTATATTACCATAGCTAATTAAATAAGATAAATAAGAAAAAACGGTTATTTTTATATTATTATAATTTAATTATTATAACAATATAAAAATAACCGTTTTTGCGTAGCTATTCTTTATCAATTTTATCTGCTTTTGTTTTTGCTCTAGCAGCGCGTTTGACTTTTTTGCCTTTGTGATCAGCTGCTACTTTAGCTTTATTTGTTACTTTAGCTTCAAATTTTTTAATCCTGTTAGCGCTGTCAACTATTTTTTGTTTGCCAGTATAAAAAGGATGGCAAGCTGAACAAATTTCTGTTTTTAACTCTTTTAAAGTTGAGCCAGAGTCAAAGCTATTACCACAAGCGCAAGTTACATTGGTCTCGTGATATTTAGGATGAATGTCTTTTTTCATAAATGTAGGTTAAATAAGATAAATAAGAAAAGTAAGAAAAGTAGGATAAGTAAGAAAAGTAGGATAAGTAGGATAAGTAAGAAAAGTAGGATAAGTAGGATAAATACGATAAAAAGAAACTGTGGTAGATTGTTAATTTAATAGTTAATAAAAACTTAGCATGAAACTTTTATTTTTGCAAATTTTTTTAAATTATTAGTATTAGGCTGGGTTTTAATTTGTTTTGTTCCTAAAAAGTTGAAAAGGCAAGGGAAGAAGTTTTTTTTAAACCTCTCGCCTTGCCTTTTTATTTTAATTATCGTATCGGCGCCTTAGCACGCCGATAATTCCGAGCCCTGCCACCACCAAAATCATCGTGCATGGCTCAGGGACGGTATTTTGGTCGTCATCAATAGATGCGTTCATAGCAAAGCATCCTATGTTAAAACTACTTGCCCCTGTCATAAGTGGGGTAAGATCAGACGAGAAGAGTTGCCAGATGTCTTCTACATCTGAAAAGTACAGCAGCTGCGTGTAAATGCCACTGTCATCAATGACAAAAAATTCTAGTTTTCCTCCATGCTCTAGTTTATACCATGAGGAAAAAAGAATAGAGGCGGTTATCGCAGGAACGGTAATATTCTGCGACATTATCATTCCTATCGACCCGTCAAATTCTGCTGCATATGTCCCAGAATATGCAGAGGTCCCAATAGAGACGCCACCCAAACAGTTCCATTCGTTTAATCCGGATTCGAACCCTCCGTTGATGAGGGCTTCTACTCCGTCGATCTTAATACTCATCGCTTCCACCTTTTTTTTAGGAATCATTAAAAAGGCAGAAATAATGATGGTAGCGATCAACAGGTAGTTCAAAAGATTTCTTAAATTAAGCATTTTATCCCCCTCGGAGGTTTCACTCCCCCTTTTTTGATTTTAAAAAGAAAAGAGCTATATATTAATCTTCAATAAACATTTCTGTTTATTGAAGAATTTTTTCATTTATTTTTCCCCTTCTTTTTTAAAAGATTAATTTTTTTTCTTCTTTTTATTTTTTGAATTTTATAACCATTGCAAAAAATGCGATGATTATTAAAACAAAAATATAAAAAAATAAAAGATAAAATAAAAAAAACAACGGTAATCCACCATAATTTCTCCGGAGGCTCATAAAACAAGCCTCCTCCTAGAAAAAGAAAAGAAAGAATAAAAGATCTATAAAAATTCATAAATTCCCTCCCTTTTTAATAAAATTTTATATATTAATCCTTAATAAATTAAGGAATTTTTAAGGTTCATTT
>JAHITL010000013.1 GCA_018817545.1 Patescibacteria group bacterium | reverse complement strand
GATTATAATAAACAAAATTCTCTAATCCTTCTCTAAAAAATAATAAGATTATTTTGTAATATTATAAACAATTACGAAATAAGTATCGCACAAAAAAATAAAATTAACAAGAATTATAAAAAAATTATAAAATGTTTTTTAAATAAATACACGAAATCCCAAGGCTTAACTGTATTAAATTTGACAAAGCGTGCCCGTGAAATTTTTGAAAATTCTGAAGTACCAGAACAAAGGCATTTTTGGGACCGTTTATTAAATTGTGTCTAGTATTTTTTTGTCATCTCGAATCCTGTAATCAGGGTGAGAGATCTATAATAGCGAAGTGCGGGGCGGGGCTGAATTCTCGTCTAAAAACTTTTCCGCCTTCGGGCGGAAAACTAACAATGAGTTCGTTTCATTAAGTAATGCTCCCGGGGTCGGATTCGAACCGACGACCAATTGGTTAACAGCCAACTGCGCTACCGCTGCGCTACCCGGGAATAATTAAATTCAAAGAACTTTTTTAAAATACCAATAAAGCAATGCTAATATACTAAATAATTTTTCTTCATAAGTCAATTTAAAATATTAAATATTTAATTTCCTTTTTGCCAACCAGCTCAAAATGAAGTTTAAAATGAAAAATTCTTGAGCCAGATATTCTTTATTTTCTTAGTATTTTCTACAAAAATATTCAAAAACAATTATAAATTAGGCTTAGCCTTTTTACAACTTTTTCCCAAGTATACTTATCTTCAACTAATTTTCGGCCAGCTTGACCCATTTGTTTTGCTAGCTTATCATTAGTTAAAATAATTTCTAATTTTTCTACCAAATCATGAATATCTCCTGGATTAATTAATAAACCTTGAATACTATTTTTAAAAACATCTCTAACTCCCGGTAAATTTGAAGCAATAACAGGTTTAGCGCAAGCCATAGCTTCTAAAAGCACTAAGCCAAAAGCCTCTGACTGACTTATAGAAGGCAAAACAAAAACATCGCAATAATTATAATAATCAACTAATTTATTATTATCAACTTGACCAAAAAAATTAACAATTTCATCTATTTCTAAATTTTTAGCTAAATTTTTATAATAATTTTTTAGACCACCCTCTCCAATAACAATTAAATTAAACTTAAAATGAAGAGAATTTTTTAAAATTTTTATTGCTTGCAATAAATTTTCCAAACCCTTAAAATGATGGGCTTTATCTAATCCAGCAACAAATAAAATAGTTTTTTGATTTTTTTCTTGAGTAGTAATTGATTGAATCGCAAATTGTTTTAAATCAACACCAAATAAAATCTGACGAAATTTTTTTGCATGTTTTTTATAATAATTGGCAACTTGAGAATGCTTAATATAATCAAGAGAAGCACAGGTTATAATTTGCGCTTGCCACAATAAAATAGGCAAAATTAAAAAATTATTTAATTTAAAAATTAATCCCTTAAAACCATAAGCCTTAGCATCCATATGATAATGAACTATTAATTTAAATTTTTTTCTAAAAAATAATTTTAATAAAATTATAATTTTTGTCGCGCCAAAAAACGGATAATGCAAATGCACTATATCATAATCGTCTAATTTCCAAAAAAGCTGAGGAATAAAAGCAGCATTGCCATATTTAAAAAGAGGTTTTAATCTTAAAACTTTAAAATTTAATTTTGAATCATTAGAAAATTTATTATTTTTTTCAGAATAATCAGGTGTTAATACAGAAACATCATTACCTAAATCAGCCAATCCTTTAGAAAAATTATAAGCAACATTTCCCATCCCGCCTTTATAAGGTGGAAAGGTACAAATAATCTGAGCAATTTTCATAAAAAGCAACTAAAGATAAATTAATCTTGACAATCTATTTATTCTTGATATAGTTATATATAGAAAAAAGCTCTCGGCCGTGGTTTATATACCACAATTTAGCGGAGAGTTTTTTTGTTTCAAAACTCTTCAGGAAATACAGACATCAACCATTTTTCCCCAGTTTTTTTATCTTCCTTAATTTGAACATAAAATAAATCATTCTCTTTAGTGGTACCTG
>JAHITL010000088.1 GCA_018817545.1 Patescibacteria group bacterium | reverse complement strand
TACAAAAGAAAAAACATCGCCACCTTTTTGACACCCAAAACAATGCCAAATCTGCTTTTCAGGGCTTACTGTAAAAGATGGAGATTTTTCATGATGAAACGGACAACACGCTCGAAAGTTAATTCCAACTGCTTTAAGTTGGATATACTCACGAATAACCTCAACAATATCTAATTTACTTTTAATTTCATCTGAAGAATTCATTGGTAATTTTTAATTTTTTAATTTTTATACTTTTAACTTATAATCTTTCTCCACCAGCTTTTCTTTTCTACTTTCTTATCAGGTGCGCTAAATTGTTTTGGTCTTATTTTATCAAGCAAGTCAATGTTATCAATATTTTTTTCATTACCATCAGCTACAAATTGCGAGTTATTAATTTTTGGTCTAGCATTATTAATTGCAAAACTTTTTATTCTTTCTATTTCTCTTTCAACCACTTCCCCATCATAATCAGCATTATGCGCTGTCATGCCTTCATATCTCGGCTGTTTTTGATCAAGATGTAAATTTAAAATTACTTGCTCACCACGATCTTCTAAATACAAATGAAAACGAGGATAAAAACCACCCCCCAAACGATGTACCATACTCTCTTGCCCAGTTCTACGATCCCTAATGCAAGCATATCCAGCGCAACGCAATAGTTGAGCTGGATTCATCGTCAACTGACTTTTATTTAAAAATAACTTCATAGACTATTAATTTACTGTAATTCAAAAAAACAATTTGGTCAAAGCCAAAATTTATGCTAAACTAAAATCTAACTTTATGAACTTTATGAACTTTTAACTTTTTAACATGGCTCAAATTTATTTTTATTCATTAATAAGCGTAATAATAGTTTCTTTACTATCCTTTATTGGGGTTTTAACTTTCAACATTTCAGAAAAAAAATTACAAAATTTAATAATGTTTTTAGTAAGCCTTTCTGCTGGAACATTACTTGGCGATAGTTTTCTTCATTTAATGCCAGAGGCTTTAGAAAACAATAAAGAGGATATAGCTATTTGGCTTTGGTTATTAGCTGGAATTTTAGTATTTTTTATTTTAGAAAAAATTATTCATTGGCGACATTGTCATTTATCAACAACTCCAAATCACCCGCATCCAGTTGGATTAATGAATCTTATTGGCGATGGATTGCATAATTTTATTGATGGAATGATTATTGCTGGATCATTTTTAATAAACCCTCAACTAGGCATAACAACAACCCTAGCTGTTATTGCGCACGAAATACCGCAAGAAATTGGAGATTTTGGAATTTTATTACACGCTGGATACAGTAGAAAAAAAGCCCTTTTATTAAACTTTGCTTCAGCTGTCTGCGCAATCCTTGGTGCATTATTAATTTTAATTATTGGCGCGCAAATAAATAATTTCATTACTTTTATTATTCCATTCACAGCAGGCGGTTTTATTTATATTGCAACAGCCGACTTAATTCCTGAATTAAAAAAAGACACCTCTATTAAAAAATCACTATTACAACTCTCAATGATCATCTTAGGTATAGCTATTATGCTAGCTCTAAAAAAAATCGGTTAAGGGTCTGTCGCCAAATACCGTATTCAGTATTCAACGACAGACCCATTTTTAATCAACCAAACTAAGCACATTTAAATTACTAAGTTTATTATTCACATAATCATCAAGAGTTATAGCTTTTATGAAAATATAAGATATATTAATCAGACTATTATTCTGATTATTTTTTTTAATCAAATAATAACCATTATCACCAACTAATATATCGCTCGTTTTCCCTTCTGATAAATAATTTATTAATCGACCAAATTTTTCTTGCGCTAAATCATTTTCCATATATACTCCTGACTCAAATTCATCACTATATTTTTTAACTTCTTCAAAAGTTTTTCCTTGTTTAATCAAATCATTTATTTTAGCAATCCTAGCTAAACTAATTTGATTTTTTTCTTTATCAATAACTATTCTTTTTTCTAAATCAGTCATTAAATTACTAGAATCTACGACTAAACCATATTCCTTAGCTAATTTTTTATATACTATTTGTTTTAACAACTCATTTTTTGTAATCGCTCTAACATCCACATTTTTCCCTCGAATATTTAATTCGTCAGCAAGTCTATCTTTGTAGCTATAAAAATCAACTGAACCTGAATTAGAAATTAATGCTGGAACAAATAAATATTTAGCAGCTTGTCTAATCGCTTTATTATCAATACTAAAACCCAAAACAATTTCACAAAAAATAATATAAAAAATTGTTAATAACAAAAATAGCATTATTAAACTTGCAGTTATTTTTTTAAAATACTTCTTGAATAATTTCAAATATAATAATGCTTTAAATTTTAAATTTTTTTTAAATTTTAATATTTTTTTTTTAAAATCACTTTTTTTCTTTTGTTTTTCTAGTCGTCTTTTCTGTTCTAATTTTTGTTTTAATATTTTTTTTTCTTCTATTTCTTTTATTTGTTCTATTTTTAATTGCTCTTTTTGATTTTCTTCTTGTTTATCTTTTAACTCTTTTTCTTTTGCTTTTGACTCTTTATCTCTAATCTGCTTTAAAGATTTTTGTTCCTCAAGTAATTGCTGTTGCTTTTTCTTTTCACTTATTAATCTCTCTTTTTCTTGATAAACATTATTATTTTCTTGATTATTAGATTTTTTCTCTACAACTCTGTCTTCTGTAATCTTTTCTTCTGCATCTATTCTTTTTTCTATCTCTATTTTTTTTTCTTTTCCTTTTGTAATTCCATCAACTTTTTTAATCCTATCAAAAATAACACTTTGCGAATCTACTTTATTTTCCAACGCAAAGTTATTAATAGGTTCATTCTCCCCAATAAAATCTAAAACTATCTCACGAGATTTTTTTACTTCGTCTGGCGTTAATTTTTTTATACCATCTAGATTATTAGTCATAATTAAAAAATATTATTTTTTAAAAAAATATTTTAACCATTTTTGCAAATTACTTATCGGATCAACCGAATTAGCTTTATCTAATCCCGGAATATTAAAAATACTACTGCTAGTTGCTGTTAAATTATTTTCTATTTTATTATCTAATCCATTTTTAATCACAGCAACATCCTCTCCTTCCTTTTTTAAACCCAACTTGAGTCTTGCTTGCTCTTCCACAAATTGATTAGATTCTAAATAAGAAACTAAATCTTTAAAATTTGAATTTTTATTTTCTAAATTAGCTATCTCTTTTTCCAATTCTTTTATTTCATGATTAACTTTATAACGATTACTAATATTTTTAGCTAAAGGAAAACTAATTAAAACAATCACAACCAATCCTAAAAAAGCCAAAAAATTCTGACTAAAAATTATTCTATAAATAAATTTTTTTTTGTTTTTATTTACCACAATCTTATTTTTTTATTATTATTTTTTTAATAAAAACTCAGTATTAAAATTTAATAAGGAAATGGATTGCCCCGCAAGTTGCGGGGCAATGACAACACGGGAAATGGATTCCCCCCCCCGCAAGTTGCGGGGGGAATGACAAAAAATATAATTATACTAATGTGTTTTTTTTATTTTATTTCTTATTTATCTTATTTCTCTTACTTTTCTTATTTTATTTATTTTTAATTATTTTTATTTCTTATTTATCTTATTTCTCTTACTTTTCTTATTTTTATATCTTATTTCTCTTATTTTAATTCTTATTTTTCTTATTTTTTTTATCTCTTCTTCGGTGTTACCCAAAAACCCATGTACTTACCAAACATTAATCTTATTTGCGATTCTAGACATGGGATAGAGCCAAAAATAATAATACTAAAAGGTAATGTAACCCATTGCAAAAACATAACAACATTTTTACCAAAACCATAATGAGCTGGACGCTTTGGCAAAAGTAAGGTTGAAATAATTGCAGAAAATATCAAGCCAACCATAGCTACTGTCATTAAAACTCTAGTTGCCACAGGCAAATTGCTTGATAAAACCATAGAATTAAATTTATCTCCACCCAAAATCATCGGCATCCAACCGATAACTCCAATAATTAAAGCATTAGTCGCCCAAGAATGAAAACCATAAAGCTGAACAAAAATGCGACTAGCCATTTTTTTCATAGGCAACTTCTTATGATTTTTAATAACATTAAATATTAAATATGGAACATTTTCCACTCCCCAACCCCAACGACGTTGTTGTTTATACAAATTTCTCATAGTCTGCCACATACTCTCATCCATACAAACATCCATAGAAACAGGAAAATACAACGGCTCCACCCTATAATTACCCTTATAATGACAAAAACAATGCCAAAAAATTCGTGAATCCTCACTTACCATATTAGTTGACCAAAAACCAACAGCAACCAACGCTTTCCATGTCATTGAATGTGATGAATAAGTAGCTAATTTTTCTTGTCTAATCTGTTGCATCATTTGCCAAAAAGTATTAGAAGCAGCAGCGACCTGAGCAAAAAAATGAGCCCGCCAAATATTATTATGATAAACTGGTATTGGTTGATAACTTGCATTATAAGGATCAGCTACTGTCAAAAATTTATGAGTTAAGCAGAAAAAATAACCTGGAAAAACTATAGTATCTATATCAAAAATACTTACTAAAATATTATCATAATTATATCCCTCTTTATCAATAATTATTTTTTGAACCTCTTTGGCTGCCCATGCTTGGTTAGAACCCTTACCACGAATTTCACCAGCAATATTATCAGGATGCACAGTAATTAAAAATCTTTTAAATTTTTTGCCATATTCTTGTTCAATTATTTTAGCTCTTTCTAATGCATCCTCCCCTGCTCTAGCTTCTACTGCTAAGACTACGATCATCTTGCCAGTAGGATAGCCATCATTAAGTAATCCTAAAAAACTTGGCTTAATAATTTCCAAGCCTTCATTATAAATAGGAAAAATTACCAAATGATAAATATCATTCCATGGCAATTTTTGACACTCAACGCGCCAATCAACTGCCATTTTTTTCTTCATCTCTAAATATGCTGCTATTAACAAAATTCCCAAATAAATAACCAACAACAACCAATAAACATTAAAAGCAATAATAAAATAAGCCACCCAAACCGGTTTAAAATAAGATAAAATTAATAGCAACAATAATGTTCCCAAAGACAAAAAACCAGGTAATATTTCCAAAAATCTATAAATTTTTCTATCATTCCCAGTTAGTTCAGTTGCTTTTCCTATTTTTAAATAATCCATAAGTGAGGAATTAGGAATTAGGGAATTAGGGAATTTTTTAACACCTAGAGCTTAATACCTACTTCCATCTATTTTATTATAATATCTTTATCTTCTAGCAAAGCTTGTTCGCCATCATTATTTGCAGGCAACGTGATTTTGTTTGCTAAAGATTTTAGATCAACTTTTTTGCCAGAAAAATTTATAGGGTTATTGGAAAAAGCTTCTTGTAAACTTATTCCTTGTTTTTCTGTATTACCATCTTCTTTTTTAGCAATAATTTTTGTTTCAATATTTTGCTGTCTTTCAAGACGTATTTGAGTTAAACACTCCTTGCAAAATATCGGCCTAATACCATCTGGTTTAAACGAAACATTAGTTAATTTACCGCAACGGCTACAAACCGCTTCAAATTTAAAAACACTTTTTTCATTAGGTGTTAAAGTAGAAGTTATTTTACCAACATCTTTATTAACAACTTCGTTCTGCGCTACAAAAGAATTTTTAACTAAAGGTTGCTTCACTTCTGGCAAAGATGCTTTATAAAAATTTTTAACAGGCTCAATCACTGATCCTTGTTTTGGCAAGAAATCTTTTTCTTTTCTAATCTCTAGTAATCTGTTAACGACACCTCCTTCATTTGTTTTTCCGACTACCTGAACTGGATGTGGCATTTCATTGTTTGTATGCCAACGAGCAATCTTATCTTCAACAGTCTCTCTGTCTTTAGCATATTTTTCTCGCGATATTTTAATAACCTTTTCTTTATTATTTGTTTTTTCGTCATCACGAAATGGCGCTAAACCTCTTGCAGAAAAAGGATCAGAAGTAATACCATCAATCATTAATTTAATATAAAATTCATATTTCGGTAAATTAACCAAATCTTCTTCAATAAATACTGGGATAAATTCTTTAACCAATTCCTCTGCGTCAATCGCGCCAACACGAAAAACAATCATAGAACCAACATTACCAAAAACAGCAGGCTTAACTTTTTCGCCCAATTGCTCAATATATTGATGCGCCATAATTAAATTAAGACGATATTTTCTAGCTTCTGATAAAATATTAGCAAAACTGTCTGTAGTAAAATTCTGAAATTCATCAATATATAAATAAAAATCTTTTCGATCTTTTTCTAAAATATCTACTCTGCTCATTGCTGCCAATTGAATTTTAGTAATCATCATAGCCCCAAGTAAAGAAGAGTTGTCTTCACCAATTCTACCTTTACTTAAATTTAAAATTAAAATTTTTCTTTGATCCATAACATCTCTTAAATCAATTGCCGATTTAACCTGACCAACAATATTTCTAATTAGCGAACTAGAAAGAAATTGTCCAACTTTATTTTGAATAGGAGAAACAGCCTCAGAAGCAAATTTATCAGCATAACTAGCAAATTCATTAACCCAAAAAGCTTTCACAACTGGATTTTGTATTTTATCAACAACTTTTTTTCTATAAGCTTTATCAGATAATATTCTAGTAATACCTAAAAGAGTTGAATCTGGATAATCCAAAATAGCCAAAATAGCATTACGTAAAATATACTCCAATCTAGGCCCCCATGAGTCAGCCCAAAGTTTTTGAAAAACACCAATTAAACCTGATGCGACTAAATGCCTTAAATGAGGTTCAACATGTTCAATTACATTAAAAGCAATAGGAAAATCAATGTCAGCTGGATTAAAATAAACAACATCATTAATTCTATTAGCAGGTATATATTCAATAATCTTTTCAGCTAAATCACCGTGCGGATCAACAACAGCCACTCCATGACCAGCTCTAATATCATTAATTATCATATTTTCTAAAACAGTTGATTTACCCATACCAGTTTTGCCAATCAAATACATATGACGGCGACGATCGTCAGTTTTAATACCAAACTTACGAAAATTATTACGAAAATTAGTTTCCGCAAAAGTTGTTATTTCATTATCTTGCATAATAAAAAAATTTAAAATTTATTTTTTTAAGCAAATGGTAAATTTTTTGGTGGCGAATCATTAGAATCAACAATTGTATTATCAAAATTTTCAGTGCTACTTTTATCTCTAAAAATATCATCTGAAGCAACAACATCTTTGCTAAAAGGCAAACTAGCAGGCGGTTCAACTTTTTTACCAGACACTTTCTGAATTAATGGCGCATTAGCAACTATTTCTATTGGAAAATGCCAAAGAGTTGCCAGCTCCTCTATACTTAAAACCATCGGAGTTCTTCCTGCGGTATCTTCCCTGTCTTTATAATTATGCATAACTTTTCTCTTTCTTTTATTAAGTCGCGCATCATAAAAAATAGGATAATTTATTTTAGTAGCAGTACCTTTAGCTCCTGTATCAGGCTTTAAAGAGTTTAAATCACTTACTTGAAACTGTTTTATGAATCCACCAAATCCGTTAGCGGCTTTATTTTTATTCATAACTTCCTTTTCAGCTAAATAAATAAACCTAATTTTAACTTCATAACAAAGTTTGCCAACTTTTTCCTGAATCGCTTCAACTTGTTTTTTTTGTGAAGGTTTTAAATTCATCATTTTAAAAGGCTCTTCTTTTTCTTCTTTTTTCGTTTCCTCTATATCCCCCCATATACTATAAACGAGTTCACTAAGATCGCCAAGTAATTTAATAAAAGCGTTTCCAGCTTTATCAACAATATTCTCTTTAGATTTAATCTTTTCACCAACAATCTTTTTAATTCTATCTTCACTAGTAACTGAAAGTTTAGACCAATAGTCAGGATGTATCGGAATTAAAATTATTTGATACCAAATTTGTTCACCTTTTTTTAAACTACTCATTAAATCCATCAAGGCTGCCATAGTATCTTTATATTTAACCTCAGGCTCTCCAAAAGTATCTTCAAAATCTATATAAGTTTTAATTGGTAATGCATTATCTTTTGTTAAAACAAATTCAGATCCCCAAATATCATAATGATCATCAGGAAACTTAGAAGGACCAACGCCGACATAATCATCAACTTCTGTTATTTCAGCATTAGGATATTGAGAATATATGCTTGTTTCAACTACACCTTTCCATTTTTCAGGAGCTCTAATTAAATATTGAATATAACCATCAATACTAACTATTTCCAAACTCAAACTTAATTGAAATTGACCTTCCCACCATTCCTCATGATAATTAAAAGTTCCGTGCTCACAAGCTAAATAAGCAAGCATATTTTCTACAGCCTTTGGTGTTTGCGCATTACCACGCGGTATATCTATCGCTAATAATACTTGTTTATGAGTCAAAAACCATTTAGTGCGAACGTATTTCAACCAAACTTGCCCAGCTCCCCAAATAAAAGTAATCGCGATAGGCATCCAACCAACCATTAAAAGCAACTTTAACATCAGCACATCTGCTGGCAAAGAAAAAAAATCTACCAATGGTTGCAAATTAATCACAATATCAGGACCATACATAAAAATATTCAACTATATTTATTAGCTAAATATACTCTACCATATTTTTTTTATCTTTCAAAAT
>JAHITL010000087.1 GCA_018817545.1 Patescibacteria group bacterium | reverse complement strand
TTTATTGGTACAACACTGAACGAAAGCATGGAGGTTATGGCATGAACAGATTAACACCCAGAGCCAAGTTAGCAGGAGCATTATTTAATTCACTTTACATAATTCCCCAAAGTAAGGTAACCTTAACCCTGCAATCGTACAGAATTTGACAGTATTTTAAAAATATGTTATTATAAAGGCAAAGAAAAAAAATAATATTCTAATTAGATAGGGATTAGTCTGTATGATTAATCGCTAAAAAAACTAGTATATTATTGTGCTATAAGTTAGAAATATTTCAGCTGAAGTAGGTTTTGGCGCGACCAAAACGTGAAAAAGTTGAAATGTAGGGGGGGTAGGTGATAAGCCTGGCATTGTCACCTGCCCAGACCTGTTGTTCCTTTGAACTTCGCTTATGTTAAGGATATGAATGTGCTATGGCATATTCTAACTAAAAAAAGATATTCTTAGCATAAGCGATTATTTTTTTTATGATTTTTGACATTTATAAAGTTCTTTGATAAAGTCAAAACATTAATTAACTAATTTAAAAATAAAGCAAAATTTTATGACGAAATTAAGCAATTTGAACAAAGTTTTAATTTTAATTTTCATTGTGGCTGTGGCAACTGTTGGTTATGGTTGGTATAAAAGTAAATATTCAACACAAGTATTAGGTGTTAAAATACTCGGAATTGAAGAAGTGAAGGCTAAGGTTGAAAAGTTTATTAATGAAAATTTATTACCGCCTGATATGAAGGTTACGATTAAGAGCGTTGTTCCTGAAGGTAATTTATATAAAGTTGTTTTAGAAGTGAAAGGACAAGAATACACTTCTTATGCAACTAATGACGGTAAAATGTTTTTTCAAGCAGGTGTTAATATAGATGAAGAAACTGCTAAAGCGCAACAAGCTAAGGCAGAGGCGGATAAGCCAGGTGAAAAAACTGATGTTAAATTATCTAAAAAAGATAAGCCTGACGTTGAATTATTTGTTATGAGTCATTGTCCTTATGGTACGCAAATTGAAAAAGGTATTTTACCTGTTATAGAAGCATTAGGTAATAAAATTAATTTTACTTTGAAATTTTGTGATTATGCTATGCATGGTCAGAAAGAGTTGAATGAACAAATGACTCAATATTGTATTCAAAAAGAAGATAAAGGTAAATTAATTAGTTATTTAAAATGTTTTCTTAATAGCAGTGATTCAGGCGCTTGTTTAAAGTCAGCAAAATTAGATGAAGCAAAAATTAATAGTTGTGTTAAATCAGCTGATCAACAATATCAGGTAACTAAGAAGTTTAATGATAAAAAATCTTGGTCTAATGATAGTTTTCCGCCATTTGATATTTATAAAGATGATAATACAAAATATGGCGTTCAAGGTTCTCCAAGTTTAGTTGTAAACGGCGCTCAAGCACAGTCAGGCAGAGATTCAGCTAGTTTATTAACTACTATTTGTTCTGCTTTTAATAAAATTCCATCAGAATGTAATAAAAAATTGTCAGCAACTGCTCCTGCTCCTGGCTTTGGTCAGGGAGAGGCTTCTGGTTCAGCGCCAGATGCTGATTGTGCAAAATAGATATTTGCTTCACCTTTAATAAATTCTTTGGCTTAAGGTGACCAAAGAGCTTTTCTAACACAAGAAAGGTTAAAAATAAAAAACATGATAGAAGATGATAAAGCAACTAGTGCCCAAGAAGAAGAGTTTAAAAGATTACTAGATGAAGACACTTTTAAAATTTCTCAGATTGGTGAAATTGTTAAAGGGACTGTTGTTTCTGCTTCTAAAGCAGAAGTTAGATTGGATATTGATGGAATTGCTTGTGGTGTAGTGCGTGGTCAAGAATTATATTTTGAAGCAGAAGAATACGCTAATCTAAAACCCGGCGATGAAGTTGAGGCAACGGTTATTGAAGAAGAAAATGAAAACGGTGAATTAGAATTATCTTTTAAATATGCTGGCCAGCAGAAAGCGTGGAATATTTTAACCGATGCTTTTGAGAATAAAAAAATTATTAAGGTAAAAATTAATGATGCTAATAAGGGTGGATTGATTATTAGTTATGGACAGATATCGGGTTTTTTACCTGTTTCTCAGTTGTCTCCTGAAAATTATCCTCGTGTTAATGGTGGAGACAAGAGTAAGATTTTAGATAAATTAAAATCTTTTGTTGGTTCTGAAATAGAAGGCAGAGTTATGGCTTTGGATGAAAAAGAAGAAAAATTAGTTATTAGCGAAAAGGATGCTTGGCAAGAAAGACAAAAAGACACTATTTCTAAATATAAGATTGGAAGTATTGTTGATGGGGCAATCACTGCCTTAACTGATTTTGGCGTTTTTGTTAGCTTTAATCAAAATTTGGAAGGTTTAATTCATATTAGTGAATTAGCATGGCAACGTATTGATAGTCCTGCTGATTTATTTAAAGTTGGTGATATTGTTAAGGCTGAAATTATTTCTATTGATGGTTCTAAAATATTTTTGTCAGCTAAAAAGTTATTAAAAGATCCTTGGCATGGAGTTGAAGAAAAATATAAAATAGGACAGCAAGTTGCTGGTACTGTTTTGAAAGTTAATCCTTTTGGCCTATTTGTTGAACTTGATAGCGATATTCATGGCTTAGCGCATATTAGTCAGCTTGGATTGACTCAAAATCAAAAGATTGACGAGCTTTTTAAAGCTGGAGATAAAAAAGAGTTTTTGGTTGTTTCTTTGGAACCAAGAGATCATCGTTTAGGTTTATCTACTGTTAAAGCTAAAAATATAGAATCTAAAAGTTTAACTGAACAAGGCGATCAAGTAATTTTAGAGTCTAGTGAAAAGACAACTGTTAAAATTGATAAAAAAGAACCTAAAATAAAAAAAGTTGTAAAAGAAAAAGTTGTTAAAGAAGAAAAAGATAAAAAAGAAAAGGTTGTTAAAGAAAAAAAAGAAAAAATAGTAAAATAAAAAATTAAATGAAGACAGTATTTTTTTTGATAAATAATAAACCACCGAATCGTTCGGTGGTTTATTATTAATTTGTTTGCTAAAGAGTGGGTAGTGTTGTATAATTTTATTAAATTAAAAACTAAATTAAAATTAAATGAAAAATCTATTTAAAAACTTTTTTATATTTCTTGGTGTTTTTTTGCTTATAGCTTTGTTGTTTAGCGCTTTTGGTAATTCAAATAAGTCAGTAGAAAAAGTGGGGCTGGAAACATTAATTAATCAAATTAATAAACAGGAAGTTTCTGCTATTGCTATTCATGATAGTGAATTAAAGATTACTTTAAAGCAAGGCAAAGAGGAGATAATTAAAAAAGAAGCTGGCGAAACTTTTTCGCAGCTAATTAAAAATTTTAATATTGATCAGACTAAATTAGCTGATATTAAAATTGAAGTTAAAGAAAAAGAAGGCGCAGATTATTGGACTGCTGTAATATTGCCTTTTTTGCTCCCATTTTTATTAATTGGTGTTTTAATATATTTTATGATGCGTTCAGTGCAGGGAGCTAATAATAGAATGATGAGCTTTGGTCAGTCGCAAGCTAAAGAACCTAGTAAAGAAAATAAAGATAAAATTACTTTTAAAGATGTGGCAGGAGTTAAAGAAGCCAAAGAAGAATTAAAAGAAGTTGTTGAGTTTCTCAAGCAACCACAAAAATTTGTTGAAATGGGAGCCCGAATACCAAGAGGAGTTTTGTTATTAGGTAATCCCGGAACAGGAAAAACTTTATTAGCTAGAGCAGTGGCAGGTGAAGCTGATGTGCCTTTTTTTAATATTTCTGGATCAGAATTTGTGGAAATGTTTGTTGGAGTTGGTGCTTCTCGCGTTAGAGATTTATTTCGTCGGGCAAAAAAAAGTTCACCTTGCATAGTTTTTATTGATGAAATTGATGCTGTTGGTCGTCGTCGTGGCGCTGGATTAGGTGGTTCACATGATGAACGAGAACAGACTTTAAATCAAATATTAGTTGAGATGGACGGATTTGAACCCAATATTAATGTTATTATTATTGCAGCAACTAATCGACCTGATGTTTTAGACCCTGCTTTATTGCGACCAGGGCGCTTTGATCGTAGAGTTATTTTAGACGAACCAGATTTAGCTGATCGTAAAGCTATTTTACAAATTCATGCTAAGAAAAAACCATTAGCTAAAAATGTAAGTTTAAGTAGAGTTGCTGAACGAACTCCTGGTTTTTCTGGCGCTGATTTGGCTAATTTATTAAATGAGGCAGCAATATTGG
Source organism: Patescibacteria group bacterium (assembly GCA_018817545.1). Lineage (GTDB taxonomy): Bacteria > Patescibacteriota > Patescibacteriia > Patescibacteriales > GWC2-42-12 > JAHITL01. The sequence goes on along the minus strand of JAHITL010000087.1, from coordinate 3,226 downwards.
CAACTAGAAGAAATAAAAAAATTATTGAAATGAATGAGTTATTTGAATCTATAGAAAAAGTAATGCTTGGACCAGAAAGAAAATCAAAAATTTTATCAGACAAAGAGAAAAAAATTACTGCTTATCATGAAGCTGGTCATGCGATTGTCGCGCATTTTTCTTTGAATGCTAATCCTGTGCAAAAAATTTCTATCATTTCTCGTGGTCAGGCAGCTGGTTTTACTATTACATTACCAACTGAAGATAAACATATGCATACTAAAACAGAATTTACTGAAGAATTGTCTGTATTATTAGCAGGACATATTATTGAGCATGATATTTTTGGTGAAGTTACAACTGGTTCTACTTCTGATTTGCGTCGCGCGACAAATTTAGCGCGTAAATTAATTACTGATTTTGGTATGAGCGAAACACTTGGCTTGAGGACTTTTGGAGAAAAAGAAGAAATGATCTTTTTAGGAAGCGATGCTCGTGAGCAAAGAAATTATAGTGAAAAAATAGCTGAGCAAATAGATGCAGAAATTTCTTCTTTTATTGATAAGGCCGCTCATCAAGCTAGAGGAATTATTAAAGCAAAAAAAGAAGAGCTAGAAAAAGTTGTTGCAATTTTATTAGAAAAAGAAACATTAGAAAAAGAAGAATTTGAAGAAATTGTTGGTGCTAGACAATCTTAAAAAATTGTTTAGTTTTTATTTAATATGTTATAATTAAAATAATTTAATTTAATTTAATTATTAACCCCGAGTACTCGGGATAGAAAGGAAAAAAAATTATGACATTGTATAGAAATATTTTAAAACAATCTTGGCGAACAACTTGGCGTAATAAATATTTATGGTTTTTTGGAATTTTTGCGGTTTTATTGGGTAATGCTGGTGAATATAAAATATTGTCTCATAGTTTAATGGGTGATGATCAGAGTATTTTGCCTGCTATTGATAGAATAGCTCAGACAGGAATTTTTAGTAAGCATGCTCTTGATAATATTTTTGGAATAATGAGTCAAAATCCTTTGCTATTTTCTAAGATGATAATTATTTTTTTGGTGATAGGATTTTTAATTTGTTTTTTAGTTTGGTTATCTGTAGTTTCTCAGTCAGCCATAGTTAATAGCGCTGCTAGCGTTATTAAACAAAAAGAACATGATTTTCAAAAAGGCATGGACAGTGGTATTAAAAATTTTTGGCAGATTTTTGCTTTAAATATTATTGCTAACGTGGCGATACTTTTGATATTAGCTGTTATTAGTTTGCCATTTCTTTTTGGTAAAATTAATATTATAGTTGCTAGCTTGTTTTATGTAATTTTATTTATTGTTTTTATTCCTGTAGCCATTAGTTTATCTTTGATAATAAAATATGCGATAGCTTTAACTGTAATTAATAGAAATAATTTGTTTGATGCAATTAAACTTGGCTGGAAGTTGTTTAAAGATAATTGGGTTGTAAGTTTTGAGATGGCCTTAATTTTATTTTTTATTAATTTTGCTGTTGGATTATTAATACTTTTTATAATATTAATTTTGGCAATACCTTTTTTATCTTTGGGACTTATTTTTTATTTCTTCTCTTCAGCCTTAGGCGTTGGGATAACCATTATTTTGGCTTTTTCAACAGCTTTATTGTTGATTATTATTAGTGGATCAATGTTAACAGTTTTTCAAACATCTTCTTGGACAGGGTTATTTATTGAGTTAATTAAAAATGGTGGCACAGCGAAAATTGTAAGAATGTTGGGTGGTATTATAAAAAAATAATTTATTTTTAATTTAAAAATTATGATCAATCAACAACTGCTTGATTACATCAAGCAACAAACACAACAAGGTGTAAGTAATGAGGAGATTAAAAATGCTCTTACAACGAGTGGTTGGCAAGCGCAAGATATTGAAGAGGCTTTTTCTTTTATATTAAATCCTGATAGCCAGCCATTACAAGTTCCGCTTTCAGCGCCATTGCCAATACAAACTACAGCATCTCTACTTAGCGCATCTGCTATTTTAGGACAGGCATGGAATGTTTGCAAAAAAAGATTTGGTGTATTTTTGGGTATTATGGTAATACCTACATTAATAATGTTTGGCTTTTTAATTTTGTTAGGCGGTGCTGGCATTATGGGGATTCCTTTAATTTATTCAGAATTTGCAACAGGAGGGATTGCATTATTTATTTTTTTAGTAATTTTACTTTTTTTAATAATTTGCATAAGTCAAGCATGGGGATACGTCTCTTTGTTATATGCGATAAAAGACAGTCAAGAAGGGATTGGAATTATAGAGTCATATCGTAGAGGATGGCAAAAAGTTGCTTCTTATTGGTGGATTTCTTTTTTAGTTGGGTTTATTGTTTTAGGTGGATTTTTTCTTTTTTTTGTTCCTGGAATAATATTTTCAATTTGGTTTAGTTTTGCAGTCTTTATTTTGATTGATGAAAATTTAAAAGGAATGGACGCTTTATTAAAAAGTAAAGAATACGCAAAAGGTAATTGGGGAAGGATATTTTGGCGTTTCTTTTTTATTAGCATATTTTGTTGGCTTATTTATTTAGTTTTAACGTTAATTTTTGGTTTAGTTCTTGGTTTAGTTCTTGGTTCTTTTAAATTTTCTATTAACCCAGAGATTGTGTCATATATTACTCAGTTTTTAGATCAGCTTTTAGGATTGTTTTTAACTCCATTAATAATGACTTATTTATTTTTAGTATATAACAATTTTAAAGATATAAAAGGAAATGTTGTTTTTACTCCAACAAAAAAGAGTAAAACAATATTTATAGCTATTGGTATTCTTGGAATTTTAATTATCCCAATTATTTCTACGCTTATTATGGTAAGTTTAAACACAACAAGACAGAATGCGCGCGATGTAATGCAACAATCAGAGATTAAACAAGTTCAAACTGGACTTGAAATTTACTACGTTGATAACAATAGTTATCCATCTTCATTAGATAAGCTACCTAATTTATTAGAATCAAGTAAATCTTTTCAATATCAGTTACAACAAAATGGAACAGATTATAAGCTTTGCACGCCATTATCTATGAAAAAACAGGAATGCTTTACTTCAAAAGGCACTCTAAAAGAATAATTAAATTTTGGAATAGAATTTTAAGCATTTAACAACAGATCCTAAATAGAAAATTTGATAAAAAAAAGAACGTCTTAATTGACGTTCTTTTGATTTGCTTTTTTTGTATTTGTAGGAACGCGCCGTGGCGCGTTC
>JAHITL010000012.1 GCA_018817545.1 Patescibacteria group bacterium | reverse complement strand
TCATATTGATTGAAAACTGGAGCAAATTCTTTAGCCATAACCTCAGCATCTTCTGTTCCTATTTTAAACAAAATCCATGTGCCTACATTACCAAAAACAGCATCCTTAATTGAAGTATCTTGATTTTTTCCCAACTGCCCAAGATATTGATGAGCAATTATTAAATTTAAACCATATTTTCTAGCTTCTGACAAAATTGAACAAATTGAATCAGTAGTAAAATTTTGAAACTCATCAATATATAAATAAAAATCTTTTCGTTTTTCAGCTGGCATGTCAGCGCGACTTAAAGCAGCCATCAAAATCTTTCCAACAAGAATCATGCCCAATAAATATGCGTTCATTTCACCAATTAAACCTTTTGACAAGTCAACCAAAAGAATTTTTTTCTTATCCATAACATCACGTAAATTAAAAGAGCTTTTCTGCTGAGCAATAATAGGCCTCATAGTATCGTTTGAAATAAAAGAAGTCAATTTTGAAGTAATATACGGAACAACATTCGCTAAAGCAGCATCACCACCAGCTTTTTCAGCCTCGCCACGCCAAAAATCTACTACAGTAACATTATCACAACGTGATAATTTCATTCTACGAAAATTAGCATCAGCTAAAACCTTCGGAATTTCCATCAAAGTTGATCCTGACGCTGTATCACTCATTACCAAAAGCATAGCATTGCGCATATACTGCTCAAAAATTGGTCCTCCAGTTGATTTTAAATCATATAATTTATCAAAAATTTTAATCATCTCATTAATAACAAAAGTTTTTTGCTCTGGGTAATCAGGATCAAATTCCAATAAATTAAGGGCTAACGGTCTCTGTGTATCAGCTGGCGCAAATAAAATAACATCTTCTGCACGCTCTTTGGGAATATAAGCCATAACATCACTAATTAAATCTCCATGTGGATCAATCACACACACTCCTTCGCCATTAATAATATCTTGAATAGCCATAGAAGCTAAAAATTTAGATTTTCCAGTACCTGATTTACCAATAACATAGCTATGTCTGCGACGATCATCACGTTTAATTTTAATATCATTAGTAACCCCACGATAAACATTTTTTCCCAAAATAATTCCTTCATCAGGAATATTAGTTGGCGCTGCAGCATATTTAGCAGATAACCAAAGAATATTCGGCGTCTCAGTCCCACTTAATGGAAAATGAAATAAACTAGTCATCTCTTCTGTGTTTAAAAGAAAACTTTTTGATAATTTAAAACGACGATAAATAAAATCATTAACAATTGTTTGTTCAGTTGAAAAACGATGAGAAGCTTTTTGATTAGAAAAAACATTTCCATATTGATAATAATTATACTGACTATAAGCGCTCATCATATTATTTAAATAAACAGTTGCACGCGCCTGATCTTTAGCACAAACAATAATTCGCAAATTTACATCCAAGCCAGCTTTAGAATTTTTCTCTTCTATTAATTTTAAAGTTTCTTGTTCCATAGCTGTCTGCTGATGTTGATTTTTACCTAATGAGGCATCTTTATCTTTTGATGATTTAAAAGGTCTAATTAAATCTCCTAAAAAATCAAAAAAAATAAAAAAAGAATTAACGCTCAAAGCTTCTTCTAATCGCTTACCTTCTCCAACACTTCTAACTACTTTATTGACTTTACGATGCCAACTTGGCCGAGAACTCCTAACAACATACTGTACAACCATCCCCTCTTCTTTATCTAACTTCGACATAACATTAATCAATGAATCAAGCGGATCAGCCTCCATCTTATCATAGGTTTTAATTGGAAAAATAAAATTTCTTTTTGTTTTAACACAACCTGCAACAATGCTACCATTTGGACTAAAAATATTATAATCTTTTACTTCTTCTAAAACAGCTTCAGGATAATAAGCTTGAATTTGTTGCTCTAAATAAAGTCCCATATTCCGTGGAGCAACAACATAAAAAGATATTAACTTTTGATTTGCCACTATTTCAAAAGAAAAATGATCATTTCGACCAAAAATCCACGCCAAATTACGATGCCAACGTTGAGCGCGTAAACCGCCAATAGCCTTAAACAATGTTTCACCTCTAGCGATTTCTTCTTTTACCTGCTGTAATTGATTGCCACTTTTTCCATCTCTATCTTCAGGTTTTTCTTTAGGTAATCTAATTAAATAAATTATATGATCATAATAACGAGAATTAGCTATTCGCAAAAGAATTATTTTTTTTACAAAATAAAGAATAATAACAAAAATAATTAAAGACAACAAAAAAATTACCCAGCCACTAATATCTATATTTAAGCTAGTATCATATGGAATTTGCGTATTTTGTTCAGATAAACCGTAATCCATAAAAGTTCTGTCATTGCGAGAAGCCTGTAATCAGGCGACGAAGCAATCTCTGGTTAAATGGGTCTGTCGCCGAATACCGTATTCGGCGACAGACCCTTTATATAAACAAAATAATATCTTTCAATAAACATGTTTTTTTATTTAACCAGAGATTGCTTTGCCCTGATTACAGGGCTCGCAATGACAGAGGAGAAATTACTTCTTATTTCTTACTTCTTAATTCTCATTATCTCATCGGCCTTAATTTTTGCTTCTTGTTCTAAAAAATGCTTATTAATACCGGGAATTAATAATAACCATTTTTTAATTAAATTAATAATATCTTTAATTTTAATCTTGGTTTTTTCTAATAATAAACTAATTTTAATAGCAGTTTGCTCGCCAACAATTTTAAATTCTCTTTTTTTATCATCTGGTAATTCGCTATAAATTTTTTCTAAGCCACTTTCTAAAACTTTTTCTACTTGTTTTTGGCACTGTCTTGTCTTGCTTGTTGCGCTAAAAGGCAAATTACCAAACGACGTAGAACTAACACTCTCTGCTAGCTCGCTTGAACTAATTTCAGTTGATACTTTTTCATCTTTCGTTTCTTTTACTACTTCTTTCTCTTCTGTAGCGTCTTCTGCTCTTTCAAGCATTTTTTTATTTAATAGACTTTCTCCGTCAAGTAAACTCTCAATTTTTGTTACTATTTTTTTATTATCTGCCATA
>JAHITL010000011.1 GCA_018817545.1 Patescibacteria group bacterium | reverse complement strand
TACTTTTCTTTTTACAATAATGAACGTCGTCACCAATCATTAAATTACTTAACTCCAGCAGAAATTTATTACAAATAATTAATTTAGTATTTTAATAAAATTCTATCTCATTTTATCAATTTTATTGTCTTGACAAACCCGTCCACTATACTCCTTATTATAATTTAATGAACATATTTTATTTTTACTCCTAACTACTTTATAAGTCAATGCCATGTTTATTTTTCGCTCTCCATCCGAGCTTTTAACAAAAAGATAGCTTCTGATTTTAATTTGGCTCGAGCCCAATCCTTTTGTGGCTCTGTTAATGCTTCCCCTAAACCAACTAATAAATTACGATCCTCGACTTTTTCCATCTGGTCAATACATTTCTGTAATGTTTCCCCAAAAGAAACACCTGATCTCATCTTGACTATTTCCTTATTAATCGGCCAGTTGTTCTTTAAGAAAAACCAAACATCATAAATATCACGGCTGGTTTTACCTACTCGTTCCAACATTGCTATCAACTTATTAGCGAACATATCTTCCGGGATCATCACTAACATGGAAATACCCAACAAGACCTTCACCTCAAATCTTGATCCAAAATTTCTTCTATTAACCTCAATTTTTATATTTTGCGATACGGTGTCGTAAGAGATTACATTCAATAAATTAAATTTTTTGATTTTTGAATCAATAACCTTGCCATAATTTTCAGCAATCTTTTGAATTTTTTCAAAAACCTCTTGCTCTTTACTCTCATCTAATAAATCAAAGTCTAAATCAAATGAATCTCTATTCAAACCATAAAAAAAATGTGCGGCGGTTCCACCTTTAAAACCTAAGTAAGAAGAAATAGATGTATCAGAGTAAACATCCTTTAATATTTGCAACAATATGTTTTTATGTTTGGCGTAATTAACGGTCATACATTTGAATTTTTATAATATTTAAAATAATTATTAACTCTTTTTTCCATTTTTTTGTTATGGTAAATCGGCAAAATTTCAAAAACCTTGTTCCAATCCAAGTCATTTAAGTTATCAAAGTGATAATCCTTACTAATATAAATTCTATCCAAGAAAGCCCGCTCTTTAGTGGCCATTGCTATGCCTTTTTCATGATCAATGCCTGATATATTACTTAAAACATAATCTTTCATGCGAATGAAAGATATTTTTTGCCCTTCTACATCAATTTCCCGAGTAACATATGAAGCTACAAAAATACTGTCATACTTTTGAAAATTTATACCCGATCGAGTCAAAACTGTCTCAAAACTAACATAAGAGGGGGTATAAATTCTGGTGGCCAATTCAAAACGATCATAATCTTTATCTTTTGCATAAAAGCCACGGCGTAATCTGAATAACTTCCCAGCTTTGGCATATTTATTCAATCGTGATGATACTTTTTGTTCTCGTTCTTCTGCCCACAATAAAGCAACATCTTTTACCGAAAAGATGGTTTTAGGGGATCTTAACAAAATATCCAAATATTCTCCTTTTGATGGCTTTTTATCCATATATTTACTGTTATATACCTTAAAGGTATCTTGCAGTTCAATTATATGCTATAATAGACATAAATGCAAATAACCGCATCAAATTATCTAAAATGATACCGAAGAGCTCATTGACATCATATAAAAAGACACCGAAATCATGCTAGTGTATTAGGCTAATTTATTAATTTAATTAACCTAATATAATTTATAAATAAAGAAGCAAAAACACAATATTACAAAATTCTAAATTTCTCTAAAATTTCTGGATTTTCCATTTGAGCTTGAGCGACTTCTTTTGCAATTATTTTATTTTTATAAAGTTTTTCAAAATTTCTGTCTAAACTAATCATTCCTTCCCTAGCGCTAGTTTCAATTACTGTTTTAATTTGAGCAACCTTATTTTCTCTTATCAAATTTGATATTGCTGGAGTATTTAATAAAATTTCACGAACCGCTATTCTACCTCCGTCTATTTTAGGAACTAATCGTTGAGAAATAACTGCTGCTAAAGTTATAGACAATTGCATTCTAATCTGTGTCTGTTGATGAGGTGGAAAAATATCTATTATACGATCAATCGTTTGTGAAGCGCTATAAGTATGCAAAGTCGCAAAAACTAAATGTCCTGTTTCAGCTAAAGTAATCGCGGTAGCAATAGTTTCTAAATCACGCATCTCGCCCACCATAATAACATTTGGGTCCTGTCTTAAAGCATGCTTTAAACCTTCAGAAAAACTTACCATATCTGACTCCAATTGTCGCTGAATAACAAGGCTCTGTTTTGGCTTAAAAATATATTCAATCGGATCTTCTAAAGTAATAATATTACATTTTTGATTTTCATTAATATGATTAATCATGGCAGCCAGCGCAGTTGACTTGCCACAACTAGTTGGGCCTGTAACTAAAATAAAACCTTGTTTAAGCTTCAATAGTTCATACATTATTTTAGGCATATCCATTTCCTCCATTGTAGGCATCTTATTGCTAATTAATCTAGCAACTATACCAATATTACCTTTTTCAAAATGCAAATTAATTCTAAATCTTGATCCATCACCATCATTCACTCCAATGTCTAGTTCTTTATATTTTAAAAATTTATTTTTTTGCTCCTCAGTCAATAACCCATCAGCAATCTGTTCCATATCTTTTTTAGTCAAAACCTTTTGTCCTTTAATTTCATTTAACTCACCATCAATACGCAAAAAAGGCAAAGAACCAACAACTAAATGAAGGTCAGATGCTTTTTCTTTAGCAGTAATAGCAAATAATTCACTAATAACCATAAAATAAAATTAAAAAATAAATCTAAAATAATAAATCATAAATTAATTTACCAACCTTTTTCTTTTAAACCAACGCTAGCTGCTTCAACTTGAGCTTCTTGTTTTGACGAACCTTTACCACGAGAGATTAATTCTTCATTTAAATATAAACCTACTTCAAAAATTTTATTATGATCAGGCCCAGACTCACTCAACACTTTATAATTAGGAGTAATGCCGATTAGCTCTTGCGCTTTTTCCTGAAAACTTGACTTAGGATCAAGATAAAGATGATTGGTTAAAATATTATCAAGCCTAGATAAAACTACTCTCTTAATAAACTTTTTACTAATGTCAATACCTTGATCAAGATAAATCGCGCCTATCAACGCTTCCATAGCATTAGCCAAAATACATTGACGCGCTTTAGAATTTTTATCCTTAGACTCTCCCTTTGATAAATAAAGATATTTTTCAATATCCAGCTCCTGCGCTATTTCAGATAATATTTTATAATTAACCAAACTAGCGCGCCAATTAGTTAAATCACCTTCAGGAGTATCTGGAAATTTATTAAACAAATACTCAGTAACAACTATTTCCAAAACAGCATCACCCAAAAACTCCAAGCGTTCATTATGATTTAATTCAGAATCAGGGTGTTCATTTAAATAAGAAC
>JAHITL010000086.1 GCA_018817545.1 Patescibacteria group bacterium | reverse complement strand
CTTTTTGACTTTAATATTAATCCATTATATAAATATATTATAACTACTTACAATCTCTATGAAAATTCCGGATTATATAAAAAATATTATAGAAAAACTAGAAAATGCTGGCTTTGAGGCTTTCATCGTTGGAGGTTGCGTCCGTGATTTATTATTAGATAAGTTACCTAAAGATTGGGATATAACTACCAATACATTACCAGAACAAATGCTCACAGTCTTTCCTGACGCTAAATACGAAAATATTTTTGGCACTGTTTTATTTCCAATTAAAAATGACAAAGGCGAAACAGAACAAATAATTGAAATAACTACCTATCGCTCTGAACAAGGCTATAGCGATCGACGTCATCCAGATGAAATTAAATTTGAAAAAAAGTTAGACAAAGACTTAGAAAGAAGAGACTTTACTATTAACGCAATGGCTATAAAACAATTTTCAATTTTCAATTTTCAATTTTCAATTAAGGAAACAAAAGAAATTTATTTGGATAATGAAAAATATTTATTAATTGATTTGTTTGGGGGCGAGAAAGATATTGAAAAAAAAATTATTAGAGCCGTTGGCGAGCCTATTGATAGATTTAAAGAAGATGCTTTAAGAATGATGAGAGCAGTGCGTTTTGCTTGTCAATTAAATTTTACTATTGAACCAAAAACACAACGCGCTATAATTAAAATGGCTGGCGGAATTAAATACATTTCTAATGAAAGAATTCGTGACGAATTAATAAAAATTTTATCTTCAAACAAAGCTTATGAAGGCATAATAATGTTGCATGAATTAAAACTTTTACAATATATACTTCCAGAATTAGAACGTGGCATTGGCGTGGATCAAAATCGTCACCATATTTATACTGTTTTTCAACATTCAGTTTTATCATTAAAGCACACTCCCAGCCAAGATTGGCGAGTGCGTTTAGCCTCTCTGTTGCACGACGTTGCAAAACCACAAACAAAAAAACTTATAAATAATGAATATACTTTTTATAATCATGACATAGTTGGCGCAAAAATGGTTAAAAAAATTATGCAAAGATTAAAATTTTCTAATAATGATTTAGAAAAAGTGGTTGGCTTGATTAAAAATCATATGTTTTATTATAATGTTGGTGAAGTCACTGAAGCGTCAGTGCGACGATTAATTGTTAAAACAGGAGAAGAAAATTTAAAAGATTTAATAGATCTTCGTGTTGCTGATCGTCTTGGTTCAGGAGTTCCTAAAGCCAAGCCTTATAAATTACGCCACCTAGAATATATGATGGAAAAAGTGCGTCATGATCCAATTTCTGTAAAAATGCTTAAAATTAATGGCGACGATCTGATAGTTTTATTAAAAATTAGTCCTAGTCCAAAAATTGGTGCTATACTAGATGTATTATTATCTGAAGTAATTGAAGATCCAAAACTAAATGATAAAAGTTTCTTAAACAATCGCTCGTTGGAATTAAATAAACTAGACTTAAATCAGCTACGTCAACAAGCCAAAGAAAAAATAGAAAAGAAAAAAATAGACGATGATCAGGAAATAAAAAATGAATTTTATGTGTAAAGTTTTTTAATATTTTAACTTTAATCTTTAATCTAATTAATATGCAAAAAGTAAAAAATTATTTAAAAGTTTTTCTAATTTTTATTTTTTTATTAACTATTACAGGCTGTACAACTAGCGGTCCCAAGATTGTTAATGAAAATAATGCTAATAATATGAGTAATTATGACAACAAAGATGCTATTAACCAAATAGATGCTATAAAAAATGGTTTAGCACCAAAAGTAAAGCAAACTGGTAAATCTGCTCCCGTTAGCGATGAACAAAAGCAAACAACTCCACCTGCGCAAACTAATAAACAGTTAGAGGAGTTATCAGCAAATTTTAGTCAAGCAATAATTAAAACTAATTTTGGCGAGATTAAAGTAAAATTTTATACAAAAGACGCACTAGTAACTGTTAATAATTTTATGAATTTAGCAAAAAAAGGTTTTTATAATGACACAAAATTTCATAGAGTTATAAAAGATTTTATGATTCAAGGAGGAGATCCAAATAGTAAAGATAATGATTGGTCAAATGACGGACAAGGTGGACCAGGTTATCAATTTCAAGATGAAATCAATAATCATAAAATAATTAAAGGAAGTTTAGCTATGGCGAACGCAGGTCCAAATACAAATGGTTCGCAGTTTTTTATTGTTACTGCTGAAGCAACACCACATTTAGATGGCAAACATACGAATTTTGGTTATATAGTGAGTGGTTTAGATATAATAGAAAAAATAGAAAATGTCAAAACAAATGAAAATGATCACCCAACAGATGATGTTATTATCCAAAAAATAGAATTACTTAAATAAAAAAACTGGGTATTGCAATTTAAATAAATCTAGTGTAGGATGAAATTAATTAAATAGTCGCAGACAGCAGGTTCCTATAAATAGGAATAAACCCTGCCGAGACAAAAGCTAACTTTTAGTTATTTTTTATGTCTGCGCAATAAACGCAGATTTTTTATATTATACATTAAACGCAAATTAGATCTAGAATTAATAAACTAATAAACTAATCATATGCCAAAAAGTAAAGATCAGAAGAAGCAAATGTTAAAAAATTTAACTGAAAAAATTGCTAAAGCTAAGTCAATTGTTTTTACTAAGTTTAATGGTTTAGAAGTTAAAGATAATGAAGATTTGCGCATAAAATTAAGGGCTGAAAATAGCGAATACTATGTTGCAAAAAAAACTTTATTAAATATAGCTTTTAAAGATTCTTTAATAAAAGATTTGAATATTAAGGATTTACCAGGTCAGATAGCAGCTATTTTTGGTTATGAAGATGAAGTTGCGCCTGCTAAAGTTGTTGATAAATTTAGAAAAGATAAAGAAGATAAAATTGAGTTTATCGGCGGAATTTTAGAAAATAAGTTTATTAATGCTGTTCAGGTAAATGAGTTAGCTAAATTACCATCTAAGACTGAGCTTTATGCTAAAATAGTTGGATCAATTAATGCTCCAATTTCTGGTTTAGTTAATGTTTTTGCTGGAAATTTAAAGAATTTAGTGTATGTATTAAAGGCTATTGGCGATAAAAAAAATTAATCATTAATAATAATTAATATATAAAATTTTATAATTTTATAATTTTTAAATAATATCATAATTTTTAATAGAATTGCGTATTTGTTGTTATTAAAAATTAAGTTATTAATCCCGCATATTGCGGGAAAAAATTAAAAATTAAAAATTAAAAATTAAAAAAACTATGTCAGAAGAAACAACACAAGAAGAATCAATCGAAGTTCCAGAAAAGTTTAAAGTTTTAATTGAGACAATTGAAAAAATGTCAGTTTTAGACTTGGCAGAATTGGTTAAAATTTTGGAAAAGAAATTTGGCGTTTCAGCATCTGCTCCAACTATGATGATGGCAGCTGGCGCTGGTGGCGCAGAAGCTGCTCCTGTTGAAGAAAAAACAAGCTTTGATGTTGAACTTACTGAGATCGGCAGTAATAAAATTGCTGTTATTAAAGCTGTTCGTGAATTTACAGAGATTGGCTTAAAAGATGCCAAAGATTTAGTTGATAGCGCTCCTAAAATAGTAAAAGAAGGAGTGAAGAAAGAAGAAGCAGAGGCAATTAAAAAGAAATTAGAAGAAGCAGGAGCCAAAGCAACATTGAAATAAATATAAATCAGATCTATAAAAAAATCCCCGTTATTCTAAATAGCGGGGATTTTTTTATTAGGAAACAGAAATTATGAATTAGGCATTAGGAATTATGGAGAGGTACTTTTACCCTAATTCCTGATTCCTAATTCATTTTCATGTCCATTGTTATAATTGAAGTATTGTTTAAGAAATATATTTTTTTTGCTGTCTCATTAACTGTAAAATCTTTTAAATTATCAAATTTATTACTAACATATTGATTAATAAATTTTCCTGACTTATCAAAGACTATTAATCGTTTGTCAGTAGTATCTAAAATATAAATATATTTTTGTGAGAGCATAATTTTTGTTGCTTGAGTAAGGACTGGTTCAATCGTTTCTAGGCTAAAGTCTTCTTTTTTGCCTTTTATAAATTTTGATAATTCTCCATTATTTTTTAGAATATAGATGCTTCCATCAATATCCATACTTATTGCGCCTGTTAAATCAATATTATTATTAAGCCAGTTGGTTGTGCTAGTAAATTTATCACCAGTTTTATTAAAACGAATGACTTGATTGTTTTTTGGGTCTAAACAGTAAAGTTTGTTATTAAAAATTTTAGCATCTACAAACTGTTGTGTATCGTTGTTATATTCAATAGTTGAGCTGGATAGTAATTCAGTTTTTCTATCAATCTTAATAATGTTTTTGGAATTTAAGTAATAAACATTGTTGTCATTGTCAGTGGACGGATATTTAAGTTGATCAACTATTTGGCTAATATTTGTAATAGGCGTAGCTAGATTGCCAGCTAATTCTAAGCTGTAGATTGTTTTTTGTTCAATATCAGCAGTATAAATTTTCCCTTTAGCTAAAATAATATTAATTGGCTTAACGTTGTTGTTGAGATTGGCAAGATTAGTTAGTTCAGTTGGCACGTCTACTCTAATAACTTTGTTAATTTTTTCCATTTGTATTATATTTTTTTGGAAGATTTTGTCATATTGTTCTTTTTGTTCTATGGTATTTTTGTTAAAATTTGTCATTAATTCTTTTATTTCAGCTAAAGTTGTTTTAGCACCTTTTTCATTGCTATAAAGTAAACTAGCATCAATCTGATTCTGTTTTTGTTCAATTGATTTCATTAGAGCGGTGTAATTTACTAGATTAGTATTTTGGCGATTTTTAAAGTTCAGCCAAGTTGAATTGACAATAAATAATAATAAGCAAACAAAAGAAAGTAATAGAAAAAATTTGCCTTTTTTGTTTAAATTTTTAAACCAAATAATAGGCGCAATTATTAATTGCTTAGAAATAATAATAATTTGTTTTGCTTTTTGTTTGCTAATAGTCAAAAAGCCTTTTAATTTTTCTTTATTGGTTATTGTTTTGTAAATAAAAATAAAAAGATTAATTAAATATAAAAAAATATTTTTTATTACATCAGTGAGCTTTTTAAGAGAAAGCCAGCTTGGTCTTTTTTTAAGAAATATTTTGTCTTTCAGAAGAAATAATTTATTGTTTTTTGTGACTTTTGGATATTTGGATTTGACCGTGTCTAATATTTTAGTTGAAACCCTTTGCCATTTACTAAAGTTTACTAAACCAGATGGTGTTAATAATTTTTCAGTCTTTTCTTCCACTATATTGAAATTTTTGATAGAAGTTTGAGTTGTTGGTCGTTCTATTATTTGTTTCTTTGTGTCGAAATTTTCTAAACCAAAAGTATTTTTAATAAGAATTGCTGAGAATGGGACGTACACATTAATTTTAGTTAGAGTGTTTTTTATTTGTTCCATTGCGCTATCTGGCGGTAAAACAGTAATAATGTCAATAATTTGTTTGTTTGATAAATATTCTGGCAATGCTTCGCTTGTAAAAATAAAATATCCATTGTTTGGAACGTCTCCGCTAATAATATTGGAAAAAAGTTTAGTTATATTAATTTGTTTATGTTCTTCCGTAATACGAGCTTGTCCAGTTATATCAATTAATTTATATTTTGCATCGTTAGATTCTGTTTTATTTTTGTAAATTAATAAGGCTTTATTCTTTCCTAGATTGGTAAAGTATAAAGCATTTTGATAGATTACGCCGATTGTAATATTTAAAATATGTGGGTTGAGTTTTATTTTTTCGTTTTGAAGAAATTCGGCTAACTTTTTATTAGTTTTAGCAAGAGCTGATTCAAAAATATGTTCAACTTTTAGAGTACTGATATGTTCTCTTAAAAGAATTTTTTCATTTTGATAGTAACCGTGGTTAATGGTATTGATTAAAAAATTTATTATTTTTAAGTCTTCAGCTTTTTTAGATTCTATTTCAATTAAAACAAATAATTTTCCAGCTAAAGCTTCTTTACTGGCATCTGGTTGCGCAACAAAAACCTCGCTGGTTGATGTTAGATGTTGATTCGGAGTTAATATTAATTGCGATATTTTATAATACATAATGATTTTTATTCTTTGACTTAAATGTATATTTATTATACTATAAAAATAATTATTTAAATAGGTATTAATGGGTCTGTCGCCGAATACCCCGCATTTGCGGGGTATAAAATTCCAACTTTTTATGTTAGATAAGCTTTTTGGTTCTAATTTACGAGTAAAAATTTTGAAATTATTTTTGCTTCATCCGACGGATAAATTTTGCGGTCGGCAATTGTCGCGTGATTTAAAATCACAAATTAATCCATTGCATCGTGAATTAGAAAATTTGGAAAAGTTTGGTATTTTGTCGTCAGGCATTAATGACATACAAGAAGGTGATAAAAAAGATTGTAGTTGGCAAGATAAAAAATATTATTGCGCCAATCAAGAGTTTGTTTTGTTTGATGAAATAAAAACTTTAATTGTTAAGGCTCAGATACTGTATGAGAAAGATTTTGTAATAAAATTGCAATTAGCAGGAAAAGTAAAATTATTAATTTTATCTGGAATATTTGTTAATAATGTTAATTCTGCTATTGATTTACTCTTAGTTGGGAAGTTTAATAAAATAAAATTATTAAAGTTAATAAAAGAATTGGAGGATGGACTTGGAAAAGAAATTAATTATACAATTTTTGATTCACAAGAATTTAAATATCGTCGTGATATTACAGATGTTTTTTTATTTAGCATCTTGGATGGCAAAAAAATGGTAGTAATTGATGAGATTGAATGGTAAAGGATCAAAACATTTTATAATTTTATATATTTATTAATATTAAAAAATATATAAAAATATTATTTCAAATATTTTGCTTTATTTCTATTATGTTCCTCGTAACTTTTACTAAATATTGTCTCTCCTGTGTCTGGCCTGCTAAGAAAATAATTATAATCAGTATATTTTGGATAAATAGCCGCTTTAATAGCATTAAGTCCAGGATTAGCGATCGGACCAGGTGGCAAGCCTTGATTTTGATAAGTATTATATAATGAATCAACTTTAGTATCTTCTAAACTATACTGCGTTTTTTTCTCACCTAATATATATGCCAAAGTAGCGCACGACTGAAGCGCTTGACCATTTTTTATCCTATTCCAAAAAAGACCAGAAACAGTCTGCATATCATCCACTGTTCTAACTTCTCTTTCTATAATTGAAGCCATTGTAACTATTTGATAAATGGTTTTATTTTGTTGAACAATGTCTTGCCGCATTTGCGTTGTAAGTTTTTTATCAAAATTATTTAGCATTTTAATAATCAAATCTTCAGTAGTAGCGTCTTGAAAAAGCCTATAAGTATCTGGAAATAAAAATCCTTCAAGATCAGCTGACTCAGGCGCTTTATTTAAAAAATCAGGTTTAGGTGTTTTAAATTGCCCTTTGCTTATTTTAGTCTTAGCTAAACTGTTAAAATTGTTATCAACAAAAAAACTATTCTTATTTAAATAATTATTTATATCATTAATATCCCAACCTTCTATTATTTTAATTATTTTCTCTTTACTCAAAGCTTTATTGCCAGTTAATTCGCTAATTATTTCTTTCAAATTCATATTTTGCCTTAAAACATACTCCCCTGCTTTAAAATTAGTTTGACTACCTTTAAGCCAAACATAAAAATCAAAAAAAACATTAGATCTAATCAAATTAGCTTGATCTAAATTTTTACTAATTTGTTTTACTCCTTCGCCTTTAGTAATAATAAATTTCACTTCTTGATTATTTTTATTTACAGAATTATTTATCATAAAAAAATAATCAGAAACTAAAATTAAAATTACAACAATTATTATTATAAATATTTTTTTAATCATAGAATAGCTAGTCAAAAGTCCTTAAAGTCTATAAAGTCGAAAGTCAATGGAATTTATAGAATTTATAGAATTTATAAACTTTTAGCTTTTTAGCTTATAAATTTCTTACTTTTCTTACTTATCTTATTTATCTTATTTTTTTTATTATTTTTTAATAAAAACTGGCTTAAGTTAATTTTCTAGGGTTTTTTAGGGCATGAATTCTTTAAAATTTGACAAATCATTTTGTATCTATTTTTTCGATTTATGCCTCTATGAATCCGCAATAAATTTTTTAAAGTTGTATTGCTACCGTCAATT
>JAHITL010000085.1 GCA_018817545.1 Patescibacteria group bacterium | reverse complement strand
TCTTAGGAGTTCTTACTTCAAAAATTTCTTCTACTCTTGGTAAACCCTGAGTAATATCGTCCTGACCTGCCACACCACCAGTATGAAAAGTTCTCATAGTCAACTGTGTGCCTGGCTCACCAATTGATTGAGCAGCAATAACACCTACTGCTGTACCAATCTTAACTGTTTTATTATAAGCCAAATCATAGCCATAGCATTTAGCGCAAACACCTTTATTAACTTTACAACTAAGAATTGATCTAACTTTTGCTTCTTTTATATCTTCTTCACCAATTTTATTAATAATTTCTTCTGTGATTAATTCACCTGCTTTAACTAAAATTTTACCTTTACTGTTTTTTAAATCATCAACTAAATAACGTCCTGAAATTCTTCTAATAACGCTTTCGCTCATTTCTTCACTTTCATTTTTAGTAATTAGCAAACCATCTTTATCGCCACAATCATCTTTAACTATCACCATTTCTTGAGCAACATCAACTAAACGACGGGTTAAATAACCAGCATTAGCAGTACGAAGCGCTGTATCAGATAAACCTTTACGAACACCATGAGTAGCAATAAAATATTCCAAAACACTAAAACCCTTTTTAAAATTACCCTTAACAGGCAATTCCATAATTTCACCGCTAGGTGAAGTAACCAATCCTTTCATACCAATAATCTGAGTTAACTGAGCCCAACTACCTCGAGCTCCAGACTCAATCATTGAAAAAAGCGGACCATCCTCTGGGAGTCCTTTACTACAAACTTTTGTAACCTTCTCTTTAACTCCAGTCCATAACTCAATAATTTTACTATAACGCTCACTATCAGTTAATAAACCATCATTATATTGCTCTTGAACCTCTTCAGCTTGTTTAGATGCTTCATTAATAAACCTATCTTCTATCTTTAAATCTGGTAAATCTTCAAGACCCCAAGACAATCCACTTTTTGTAATATATTCAAAACTCTTATTCTTTAACTGATCTAATAAATCAACTGTTCGTTCTTCTCCGTAAAAAAGCAAACAATCTTTAATAATATTTTTTATTTTACCTTTGCCAACAACTTCATTAACATATTGAAGTTTGCTAGGCAAAATTTCATTAAAAAGAATTTTTCCTACAGTTGTTCTAATAAGTCCTTGTCCATCTATTTTTACTCTTATTGATTGTTGTAATTTAATTTTATTTAATGAATAAGCTAATTTTGCTTCTAATGGAGAATAAAAACATTTTAAAGATTTTTCATCAATCTGTTGATCAATATGTTCTGTTGTCATATAAAACGCGCCCCAAATAATATCTTGATTAGGTGTTACTATAGGATCCCCAGTCGCAGGCTTTAACAAATTATGAGATGCCAACATGATATCACGCGCTTCACTAATAGCTTCTTTTGTTAAAGGAACATGAACAGCCATTTGATCGCCGTCAAAATCAGCGTTAAAAGCAGTGCAAACCAAAGGATGAATTTGAATAGCTAATCCTTCAATTAAAATTGGTCTAAAAGCTTGGATTCCTAAACGATGCAAAGTAGGAGCACGATTCAATAATACATAAGCTTTTTTAATAATTTCTTCCAAAATATCCCAAACTTCATCATGTCCTGTTTCAATAAAACGAGAAGCGCTTCTAACATTGTGAACAATTTCTTTTTTAATTAATTTACTAATAATAAACGGCTTAAATAATTCCATTGCCATACGTTTAGGCAATCCACATTGATCTAATTTTAAATTAGGATTAACAACAATAACACTTCTACCTGAATAATCAGTTCTTTTTCCTAATAAATTCTGACGAAAACGACCTTGCTTTCCTTTTAAAGAATCTGCTAAAGATTTAAGCATTCTTTTTTGACCAGTAGAAGCGACTACAGTCTTGCCATGTCTAATAGAATTATCAATTAAAGCATCAACAGCTTCTTGCAACATTCTTTTTTCATTACGACAAATAACTTCTGGAGCATGAAGATCTATAAGCTGTCGCAAACGATTATTACGATTAATAATACGTCTATACAAATCATTCAAATCAGATGTAGCAAAGCGACCACCATCAAGTGGCACCATTGGTCTTAAATCAGGAGGAATAACAGGAACTACTGTTAAAACCATCCACTCAGGACGAATATTGTTAGCATTTAAACTTTTTAAAAGTTTTAATCGTTTAATTAATCTTTCTTTTTTAGAATCTATAGCATCTACCAATTCTTTTTCTAATTCAATAGTTGTTTTAGTTAAATCAACTCCTGCTAGCAACTTTCTAATTGCTTCTGCGCCAATACTTGCTGTAAAAATATGACCATATTTTAAACTAAGATTTTGATAAACACTTTCAGTAATAATAGTTAAAGGAGTAAGTTCTTTTAACTCACTTTGTGCTTGATTAAAAGCTTGTTCAAGCTCATTAAGTTTATTATCTTTAACTTCTTCTATCGCTTCTATCTCTTTTTTAATTATGTCAACTATTTCAATTTCACTCTTATCTTGATTTAATAATTTACTTTTTTTATTCTTTGCGTCTGAAATTTGTCTTACTGAATCATTCTCAATATTTTTTTTCTTATTTTTATACTCATTTTTAATTTGTTCAATAGTTGCTTGTCGTAATTCTTCATTAACTTCAGTAATAATAAAATTAGCAAAATAAATAACTTTTTCCATTGCTTGCATAGGCAAGTCTAAAATTAAACCAATTTTAGAAGAAGTTCCACGCAAAAACCAAATATGCGAAACTGGAACTTCCAATTTAATATGTCCCATTCTTTCTCGTCTAACTAAACTACGCGTTACTTCTACTCCGCATTTATCACAAATTATACCTTTGTAACGAATTTTTTTATACTTTCCACAATAACATTCCCAATCTTTTGATGGTCCAAAAATACGTTCACAAAACAAACCATCTTTCTCAGGTTTCTGAGTACGATAATTAATTGTTTCTGGCTTAACAATTTCTCCATGCGAACAAGCCAAAATACTTTCTGGCGAAGCTAACTTTAATTTAATGGCATCAAAATCAGTTGTCTCTATTGAATTAAGCATAATATTAATGTCTTATAATTTTTAATTTTATAATTTTATAATTTTTTCCCGCATATTGCGGGATAATATTTTAATTTTTAATATAAATTTCAAAAAATAACTAAATTATAAAATAAATAAATAAATATTTAGATATTAAAAATTAATAAACTCTACTCTCCTTGTCGTTCTAATTTAATAACTTGATTATCTTTTAACAACTCTACGTCAAGACATAATCCTTTAAGCTCTCTAATTAAAACATTAAAAGACTCTGGAATATTAAGCTTTTTAATAGTTTCTCCTTTAATAATTGCCTCATAAGCCTTACTTCGTCCTGGAACATCGTCTGATTTAATAGTTAATATTTCCTGCAAAGTATGAGCAGCTCCATACGCTTCTAACGCCCACACTTCCATTTCACCAAAACGTTGACCACCATATTGAGCTTTACCTCCTAAAGGCTGTTGTGTAATTAATGAATATGGACCGATTGATCTTTGGTGAATTTTATCCTCAACCATATGATTGAGTTTTAAAATATATTTATAACCAACTACTATTTTATTATCAAAAGGTTCTCCTGTGCGGCCATCGTGCAAAACTAATTTACCATCAGCAGGCATACCTGATTTAACCAATTCTTCCTGAATTTTATCTTTAGAAATACCCTCTAAAACAGGAACGTCTACTCGATAACCCAATCGCTTAGCAGCCATACCTAAATGAGTTTCCAAAAGTTGACCCAAATTCATTCTAGAAACAACACCCAAAGGAGACAAAATAATCTCAACCCGAGTTCCATCTGCCAAATATGGCATATCTTCAGCAGGGACAATTTTAGAAATAACACCTTTATTTCCATGTCTGCCAGCCATTTTGTCGCCAATTTGAATTTTTCTCAAATTAGCTACTGTTACTTGAACTGATTGGATAACGCCAGCTGAAAGTTTATCACCTTTCTCTCTAGAAAAGATTTTAATATCAACAACTTTGCCATGCTCCCCGTGTTCCAAATAAAGCGACGAATCTCTAACATCTTTAGCTTTCTCACCAAAAATCGCTCTTAATAATTTTTCTTCAGCTGATAATTCTGTTTCTCCCTTTGGTGTAATTTTACCAACCAAAATATCACCGCTAGAAACTTCTGCGCCAATTCTTACTACGCCATATTCGTCCAAATCTTTTAATTTTTCTTCACTAATATTTGGGATATCATTAGTCATTAATTCTGGACCTAATTTAGTATCACGAACACTAATAGTATAATTTTCAATATGAATAGATGAAAAAACATCTTTTCTAAGCAAATCTTCTGAAATAATAATCGCGTCTTCATAATTAAATCCGCGCCAAGTCATAAAAGCAACTAAAATATTTCTACCTAATGCCAATTCTCCATTATCAACTGCTGAGCTATCAGTTAACACCTGTCCTTTTTTAATTTTATCTCCTTTACTAACTATTGGGCGCTGATTAACACAAGTAGACGCATTAGAACGTGAAAATTTATTTAATTTATAATTTCTCGTTTTACCTTCATTGTCTTTTACATCAATAGCAGTGCCATCAACTTTAGAAATTTCTCCATCTGTTTCAGCAATAATTACATAACCAGAATCTCTGGCAGCTTCAACTTCAATTCCAGTACCAACTATTGGAGCTTCAGCACTAATCAAAGGAACTGCCTGACGTTGCATATTAGTGCCCATTAATGCTCTAATACCATCATCATGTTCTAAAAAAGGAATTAAAGAAGTTGCCACAGAAATAATCTGATTAGCAGCTAAAGCCATAAAATCAATATTTTCTACAGCTTCAATTGTTGGCCTATTATACTTTCTAGCTTCTGTCTTTTCAACCAAAAAATATCCTTTGCTATCAATTGGCGTAGTAGCTACAGTAGTAATATATTTTTCTTCAGTAAAAGCGTCTAAATAAATTATCTCATCAGTAACCATTGGCTTGATTGCTATAGTAACAGGTCCTAATTTTTCTTCTAATATTTGCGCTGTTTTCTTATCAATAATTTTTCCTTCTTTAATAATCAAAACTCCCTGCTTATCACCTTTCATTTCATAAATATCCTGTCTAACAATTTTATTTTCAGTTATTTCTGCTTTATTTTCAATATCATGTAAAACTCTTCGATAAGGAGATTCAATAAATCCATATTTATTTAGTCTAGCGTAACTAGTTAAATGACCGACTAAACCAATATTCGGACCTTCAGGAGTCGCAATCGGACAAATACGCCCATAATGAGTAGGGTGCACATCACGAACTTCAAAACCAGCTCGTTCTCTAGTTAATCCACCTGGACCCATGGCAGACAATCTTCTTTTATGCTCTAATTCTGCTAAAGGGTTGGTTTGATCCATAAACTGCGATAGCTGAGAAGACATAAAAAATTCTTTTACAACACTAATAACTGGACGAGCATTAATTAACTTATTCGGTGTTAAACTATCTATATCCATAATACTCATTCTATCTCTAACAATTCTCTCCATACGAGATAAGCCAACTCTAAATTTATTTTGAATTAACTCACCAATTGCCCTAATACGACGATTACCCAAATGGTCAATATCATCTTCCTGTTCTTGCGTAATATTTAATCTTATTACTTCAGTAATAATAGCAATCAGATCTTCACGTCGTAAAATTCTATTTTCCTTATTATTAGGTACAGTAAAACCAAATCGTTTATTTATTTTATAACGACCAACTCGATCAAAATCATAACGATCAAATCTAAAAAACATTGAGTGAATAAATTGACGAGCATTCTCTGTCGTGGCTAAATCTCCTGGTCTAATTCTTTTGTAAACCTCTTTTAATCCTCCTGCTTCATCTTTTGCAGTATCCTTAGCTATTGTAGCATCAATATAATCACCAATAGATTCAGTTCCTATTCCTTTACTGTTATTAAATAGACTTTTTATTTCTTCATCGCTAGAATAGCCAAAAGCGCGCAACAAAGAAGTGATAGCTACTTTACGTTTGCGATCAATTCTTACCCAAATTACATTATTAGCATCAGTTTCAATTTCCAACCAAGCACCACGATTAGGAATAACTTTAGCTCCATAATATTTTTTACCCTTAATAAATTCTGAAGAAAAAATCACGCCAGCGCTTCTAATCAGCTGAGAAACAACTACACGTTCAATACCATTAATAATAAAAGTCCCGTTTTTAGTCATCAAAGGAAAATCTCCTAAAAACACTTCTTGAGTAACAACGTGCTCTGTTTTTTTATTAACTAATCTAACTTGAGCTCTTAAAGAAGCTTCATAAGTAACATTTTTTGCGCGACTAACAACTTCATCAAATTTAGCTTCATCAAGATAATATTTATCCAAATGAAGTTCTAAATTACGACCAATAAAATCAGTTATAGGAAAAACTTCCTCAAATAAATCAGTAAGACCTTCTTTCAAAAACCAATTATAAGAATCTTTCTGAATCTCAATTAGGTCTGGTAGAGGAAAAGTCTTTTCAATACTAGCGAATTTAATACGTTTCTCTGCTTTTATTTTATTAGGCATAAAAATAAAGATATTAAAAGTCTATTATTAGATACTCTTTATATAGTATTCAACAATAAACCTGATAAGACAAAAAAATTCTCAATTCCAATCTAAAATTGAGTTATTAAATAAAAACTATATTAAATTAGTGAAACAATATTTCACTTGTTTGAATTTAAAAATGAGTTACAGTAATTATATTTAAACTAAGCTATACAAAAATATTTATTAAAAACAAAAAAACGGCTTGACGATTGCTTCTATTCCAAATGCAATATGTTACCTAATTGTAACTGGGCCGTTTCTTCAATTTGAACTTTATATAATAATCTTATATTATTAACTAACTTTTTAACACTTTAAAAATCTTATTCAATACTAGCAACTATCTATTACTTTGTCAAGAGATAATTTAGCTCCAAATAATATATTTTTTTCTAATTTATTTTTTCTAATTTTAGCGGA
Source organism: Patescibacteria group bacterium (assembly GCA_018817545.1). Classification (GTDB taxonomy): domain Bacteria; phylum Patescibacteriota; class Patescibacteriia; order Patescibacteriales; family GWC2-42-12; genus JAHITL01. The sequence goes on along the minus strand of JAHITL010000085.1, from coordinate 6,657 downwards.
AAATCAATAATTCGCTATTGACTATTAATTTTACCAAAAAAATTATCCACAGGGGGGTGAAGATATTTTAACCCTAAGAAATAATTTTTAATTTTTAATTTTTAATTTTATAATTTTATAATTTTTAAATAAATTCTAATTTTTAATTTTAAAACAAAATTTTAAATTCTGAATTGATGGGTCTGTCGCCAAATACCGTATTCAATATAAAATTCCGATGCCTAATAATTCCTCTCTCACCACCTTTCTATCATCCCACGGAATTTTAACTCCATCGGCAACACACATTTTTTGCTCACAACCCTTACCTGTAATTAAAACTAAATCACCATCTTTTGCTAAAGACAATGCTTTTTTAATAGCCTCTCTTCTATCTAAAATTTTAAACAAATTTTTATCTATAATTTTACCAACGTTTTTAACACTAGCGGCTACTTGTTCAATAATAATTTGTGGATCTTCGTCATAAGGATCTTCATTGGTAACAATTACTATATCAGCTTTAACCCCAGCAATTTTACCCAACTCACTCCTGCGCGACTTATCTCTCCCACCACCGCAAGAACCCAAAAGATGAATAATTTTATGATATGGCAAAACTTTAACTGCTTCATAAAGTTTAGTTATGGCTACTGGTTCAAAAGCATAATCAACTATAACAGTAAAGGGTTGTTTTTCTTTAATTATTTCTAATCGCCCAGGCATTTGCCCAACTTTACTCAATCCATTTGCAACTTTAGCTAGACTAATTCCTTGAGATACGCCCAAACAAACAGCATTCATAGCATTAACAACATTAAATTCACCCAATAACTTTAATACAATATTAGTCTCTTCAACAAAAAAATTAATAGCCACTTCGCTTACATTAATATTTCCATACTCAATTATAACATTTAGATTGCTTTTAACTTTTAACTTTTGACTTTTAACTTTATTGGTATAACCAATTTTTTCTTCAGCCCAAAAATCAAAAAAATAATTTGCATACTTATCATCAGCATTAGCAATAATAGTTTTTTTAATTCTATTTAAACCAATTTTTTTTATACCACTATCTGGTTGTTTTATTATTTTTTGTTCATCAACATATTTTGTATGACACTTTTTAAGATGAGCAAATAATTTTCCTTTTGCTTGTTTATAATTTTCAAAACTACCGTGAGATTCTATATGTTCTGGATAAAGGCACGTGAAAATTAAAATATCATAATTAATAAAACGATGACGAAATTGCTCAATACCCTCTGATGTTGTTTCAATAATTACATAATGACATTTATTTTTTACCATTTGCGCTAATATTTTCTGTGAAAAAAAACGACCAGGCATAGTCATTTTTTTATCATTCAACCATTCTGTCTGACCATCACTAAACATTGCCGTAGAAATATATCCAACTTTATAACCAGCATTAACCAATGTTTTCGCCATTAAAAAAAGACTAGTTGTTTTTCCTGTAGTACCTGTGATTCCAATAACAATCAACTTATCAGAAGGAAAATGATACCAAAAAGCCGCTATCGCGCTTAATAAAAAATGGTAAGCAGGCTGCAAAAATTTAAATATCTTTTTAGGAATATATTTTTTTATTTTATGTAATAATATTTCCATAATTAATTTTATACTTTTTAATTTTTAATTTTATACTTTTTAATTTTTAAATAATACTCTAATTTTTTAATATATAAATATTTATTTGTATGTATGTATGTATGTCTTAATTATTTCTTGAAATTTATATTAAAAATTAGATATTAAATTATTATTTAAAAATTAAAAATTATAAAATTAAAAATTATTTTAAAGTATTATTTAAAAATTACCTGTCCCGCTTTTGCGGTGAAAAATTATAAAATTAAAAATTCTCTAAAACATTCTTCTAATTTTTCTAACTATCCTGTAAACATTATACCAATTATTTTTAAAAATCATATCAAAGGTTCCTGAAAAATTTAATTCAAAGCCTCCAAAACCTTTTTTAAATCTTGTAACTCCTGGCCATTTTTTTTCATCTATTCCATTAAAATCATAATAATTATAACCTTGTCTTTTAGCTAGTTTAATACATTGCCAATGCAAAAAAAATGGCGCCATAACATTACGATCAAAATTTGCTGAAGCTCCATGCAAATAAGTTACTGTATCGCCAAAAAAAGAAAAAATTCCTGTTGCAATAAATTTTTCTTTGTATTTAATAAAAAATAATTTTACACCATCTGTCTCAATCATTTGACGATAATAATTTTTATCGTGTAAACAAAAATTATCTCTCTCACTCGTCTGGCTGGCAAGCCTCCAAAAATCTTCAAAACGATTAATGTCGGCAATAATAAATTCAACTCCTTTTTTCTCGGCAAGCCTAATATTATATCTAGTTTTTTGATGCATTTCTTTTAATAAATTTTCCTCTGTTTTTTTTAAATTTAAAACTAAAGTTTTGCTAGGTTCAATATCTATAGTTTTTTGAATTTTAAATTTTAAATTTTGAATTTTAAATTGTGGCTCAAAGCGCAAAAAAATAGCGCGCTCATCTTTGGCAATCTTTTTTATTTCATTAAATAAAAATTCCATAACACTTTTAACTTCTAACTTTTCACTTTTAACTATCGCCGGGCCTCGCGGACAAAAAAAATAATTTTTCCCCATTACCAATGTTTTTTTTATCAAAGTCGCCATAGCAAAAAGTTCTCCTACTTCTGATTCAACTCCTAATCTAATTATTTTTTTTCCTGTTTTTTCTTGAAATTTTCCCCACTCCCAAGAAAGCAAAAACTGGCTCATTTCTTGTGAGTCAATAAAATTATTAAGCTGTTGTTTATTTATTAAAGTAATAATACGCATAATTTATAATTCGTAATTGATAATTGATAATTGATTTATCTTCCTAAATTCCTTAACGCCTGTCTAATTCGCTCTCCACTTTCTTTAATTTTTGGATCAATGGCTTGCAACGCTTGTCTTGCTTGAATAATAGAATATCCTAACGCTAATAAAGCATCAATCTCATCACCACTTGAGCTAGAAATACTTCCTGTTTTTTCTTCAACAAAATTTGTTTTTCTTATTTTTTCTCTTAATTCCAATACAACTCGTTCAGCAATTTTTCTACCAATGCCAGATACTTTTGTTAATAAAGTTGGATCACCAGCAACAATTGATTCTTTAATATCATTAATTCCAGCAATAGATAAGACTCCTAAAGCAGATTTAGGTCCAATTCCTGAAATAGAAATCAATAATTCAAAAAATTCCAATTCATCCAACGATCTAAGTCCATACAAATCCAAAGCATCTTCGCGAATATATTGATGCGTATATAAATCAACAGCCTGATTAATATCTAAATCAGCAAAAAAAATTTGACTAATAAAAACCTTATAGCCAATATTATTAACTTCCAAAATAATATAGCCATTGCTCTTATTTTTTATTTTTCCACTTAAAAAAGCTATCATAATACATCTTTAAATTTACTATTTTTAATACAAAAAAGCAAATAAAAAGAACCTCAATTAAGATGTTCTTTTTATAAAATTTTCCATCTAGTATTTATCATCAAATACTTAAAATTCTTTATTGCAATCAGCTTTAATTTTTTGCCAAGGTGTAAAATCTTTTCTTTTGGCATAAAAATATCCAGCCGTTGCAATCATGGCAGCATTATCTGTACAATATTCAAATTCAGGGGCTACTAATTTGGTGTTAATTAATTTTGTTTTAATAGCAACATCAAACTGACTTCTTAATTCTTTATTTGCGGACACACCACCAGAAAGCATTATTGTTTTGCAATTTAATTTTTGAGCAGCTTTTATTGTTTTAGTAATTAAAACATCTATCACTGCTTGCTGAAATTCTTCACAATATTCAGGAATTTTTTCTTTCCAATTTTTATCCTTTTGAATAGCATAAAGTAATGCTGTTTTTAATCCAGAAAAAGAAAAATCAAAACTTTTATCATTCAACATTGGACGAGGCAAACAAATACTTTCAACTTTTGACTTTTGACTTTTGACTCGAGCGGCCTCAGCCGCGATCGCAGGTCCACCCGGATAACCAATATTTAAAAGCTTAGCAGCCTTATCAAACGCTTCGCCTACTGCATCATCTCTTGTTTCTCCAATAATTTTATAATTTTCATGCTCTTTCATTAAAATTAACAATGTGTGTCCTCCACTTACAGTTAAAATTAAAGCGGGAAATTCAATTTTTTCTTGATTTCTTGATTTCTTGATTTCTTGATTTATAAAATTAGCGCATATATGCCCTTCGATATGATTAATCCCAATGATAGGAATTTGCCAGGCATAAGCTAATGTTTTAGCTGTTTCAACTCCAATTATTAAAGAAGTAATTAGTCCAGGCCCAGCTGTAACAGCGATTGCGTCTATTTTATTTTTTTTATTTTTTTTTAATAAAGAATGATTAGCTGGACTAATTTCAGCTTTCTCTAGTGCCTCGTTAACTACTGGTAAAATATTCAAAATATGTTCGCGCGCAGCAACCTCTGGCACAACTCCTCCGTATTTTTGATGAATTTCTATTTGCGATGAAACAATATTTGATAATATTTTTATATTATTATTTTTACAATCTAAAACAGCTACTGCAGTTTCATCACAGCTTGTTTCTATGCCAAGAATTATCATAAATAAAAAATTTGTAAAAATTAATTATTTGTTAGAAGAAGGATATTTATATTGGTCTATCGCCGGATACTCTTTCGAGTAGAAAAATTGAAATTTCTCAAATTGTAGCCCTACGGGGAATTGAACCCCGCTTTTCAGGATGAAAACCTGATGTCCTAACCACTAGACGATAGGGCCAAAATTATAAAAATAGTCCTTTTTAGGACTAAAAAAAGTATAAATTAAAATAATAAAAAAGTCAATTTTTTATATATATTTCATATGATTTTATTTTATTGGTTGCCCAAGAGCTCAGAGCTTGATCAGGATGTTTTAGAAAGTCTTTCAAAACGTTCTGATCATTTTTTATAATTTCTGGATTTGTAGAAATAGGATTAAAGGCTTGATATATTATTCCTCTTATTTTAGTTTTATAATTTTCGTTTTTATTTGCTTCTTCTGTGTATTTAGTTTTAAGTAGATGTTCTTTATATTCTTCTTTTAAAGCATTTGCTAAATAAAGAACTATATTATTTTTAATTTGTATATATTCTTCTATTTTTTCTTTTTCTTCTGTCGCTATTGGTCTTTCTATTGTTAAATTGCCTAAAGCTTTTAGCGCTAAGTCATTTCTATTTTCCGGTTTTTTCTCTGTTCTATCTTCTTCTACTATTTTTATTATTTTTTGGACTACTTTTCCATTGACTTGATATGAACATTCGTTAGCCATTTGTATTCCCTTTTTTTGTGTTTCTGGTTCTGATAATAATCCTAGAATTGTATTATTTATGTTTGATTTTTGTTTTTCTTGTGTATTAATTGTTTCTTTTTTTATTTGATCCGGATCTAATGGAATTATATTTTGTTCTTTTCCACATCCAGCGGAGATAGTCGCTGCCAAAGAAGCAAGTAGTGCGGCATTAATAAGTGGATTTGTTTGAATTTTATCTAGTTTATTCATACTAGTTTTTTAAAAAAAGCCTGATCTAATTGTAAGATTTGTTTATTCATTTTTATCTAAATGTTTTTGATTTTTTAAAATTATTGGGTCGTTTTTTTCTTTCAATAATTCTAATTGTCCCGTTGCCCAGTCTTTTAAATCAGTGTCAGAACAGTCTCTTGAGAGTTCCATTATATTAAAAAAATTATTCATTGAGATTGTCACATTTTTAGAAGTAGGATTACAAATTGTTTTTATTGCATCTCTTAGTTTGTCTTTATATTTATTGTTTCTATATTTTTCTTTTTCATCGTTTTTATTTATATTTTTTTCATTTTCTATGTCTAAAACGTTTAAAAAATAAAAAATAACTTCTTTTTTGATTTGTATGTGTTCTTTAATTTTTACTTCCCCTTCTTTTGCTATTTGTTTTTCATTTGCAATATTAAGAAGGGTCGCTATTGCTAAATTACTTAATTGTTCTCCTTTTGTGGCAGTAAATAATTCTTCGACAATTTTTTTATCAACGTTGCTTAAAAGGTTATTAATCATTTGCATCCCCTCTTTTTGTGTTGTTTTATTGGATAATTTTTCTAAAATTAAAACTCTTAATTCTTCTTTTTTTTGTTCATTAATTTTTTCTAATTTGCCTGCTTGAAAACCTGATAGACCACATATAGAAAGAACCACAGAAATAATTACGGGAAAAACTCCTCTGTTTTCTAAGAGCCTTTTTGATAATGGCTCTTTTTCGCCAAGAGGGTGTTTTTTTCGTCCAAGTTCGCAATATTCTTTATCTATTGATATCGGCAATGGCTTGTTTTCTAGATTAAAAAAAGGGTTGCTATATGTAGGGTCTCCTGTTCTTATTTTTTCTGAGCTCATTTTTTTAAAAGTTATTAATCTAATTTTTCCTTAAATAAATCTACCCAAGGGATTTCAATTGGATTAACATTGTTTAATATTCCCAAATAATAGCTAATCCATGTTCCAAATTGAAGCATTTCAAAAGATTGTTCTAATTTACTTTTGCCTCGTAGTATATGCTCTAACGCAATTATTTTATTTTTTTTAACAATTTGATTA
>JAHITL010000084.1 GCA_018817545.1 Patescibacteria group bacterium | reverse complement strand
ATACAGGACGGGGAAACCCCGCCCCTACAATAATTATTTAAATAAAAAAATAACGTTGGTCGTAAGGGCATCTTATTTTTTTTTATTTCTTTTAAAAATATTAATTGTAGGGGCTCGAAAGAGTATTCGGCGACAGACCCAATATATTTTTTAGAAACAAACTCAAAATAACTAAAACTGACTTTAGTCCACAACACTGTGGACTAAAGTCAACTAGACCTTTTAATAAAGTTAATAACATAAAAATCAACATAAAAATACATCACAACGTATTTCTACTTTAGTCCACGCTACTGTGGACTTTACTCTATTAAAATTCTCTTTATTTACTCTATTAAAGTTTTTCAGATAATTCTAATGCTAAAAATTATTTATTTTTAAACTGAATAATCCCTCTACATACAAATACAATTTTACTAACCCTCTTTATCAAAGAAACAATACTGAATTTCTAATATTGCATTTTCTAAAGTCCACGCTAGCGTGGACTTTAAATCTCTCCAAATTATCCACTTTTCCCCAATCTATCCACTACTGCTATTTTAGCTAATATTAGTAAAACTAAAAAAGATAAGTCCACGCTACTGTGGACTTATCCCCTCTAAAGTCAAACATGACTTTAGTCCACGCTAGCGTGGACTAAAGTCGAAATACGTCATGGCGTGTTTTTTACTATCCACGTTTTCAAAAAAAAGAACACGCCTTGGCGTGCTCTTACTGTTTTTACAATTTTTATTTTTTTAGATGTTTGTCAATTACTTCTATCAAAACATCTTTACTACAACAACCATTAATTTGTTCAACCGTCTTTCCATTTTTAAAAAGAATAATTGTTGGCACACTCATAATACCGTATTTTTCTGTTATATTTTGGCTCTCATCAATGTTTACTTTGCCAATTTTAACATCTTTATTCTTGTATTCCTCTATAAGCTCGTCAATTATCGGACTTAATAATCGACAAGGTCCACACCATGGCGCAGAAAAATCTACTAAAACTACTTTATTGTTTTCATTTTCTACTTCTTCTTGAAAATTTTGATCAGTAAATTGCATATTTTTTTTTGGCGTTCCAATTAGAACGAATTTTAATTAAATTAAATTAAATTAAATTAAATTAAATTAAATAACTTTTAAAAAAGTATTTTTTGAAAGCGCTGACTACCCCGCAAATGCGGGGTAGTCAGCGACAGACCCATGAGATAATCATATCTTATTATAATAAATCTTGTCAAAAAAAACAGCCTTTACCTCTAATCATAGGCTTATTAAGGCAATTAAATTGCGTTTTGTTCTGGTTTGTAGTCCAGAATGTGCCTGAACTTATCCAATTTTAAAGTATTAAAAAGAGGCCCAGACAGGCCAGTTTTTTATTATTAAAGTAGCCTAGATTCTGAGCCCCATCTCTAAATGTTTTTTCCTTACTACATCTTTAGGAATAAGTAAGAAAAAATCCCTACCATTCAGAGTTTTGGCTTTTTTTTCTGCTTTTAAAAAGCGGCCTTCTACCTACGATTGGTAAATTGCGATTTTTTTTATCGAATTCACCTTTTTTTATTTTTTTTAATAGACTAGGCAGTACTAATCATTGTCGTAAGTAAAAAACGAGAGAATTTCTCCAAAAAATATATTATTAAAAATTGTTAGAAAAATTCTTTCTTATGCTTTTTTCAAATTTAAATTTTCAAAGTCCTATGAATATACTATAGCATATAAAAAATTAAAGTTCAAACATATTTATATTTTTTGTCTAAAAAAATAAAGTTTTGCTAATATTAGAAATTTATTTAAATATAAAAAGATATTTTTTTTTAAATTTTAGACTTTAGTCCACACTACTGTGGACTAAAGTCCACTACTTATCCACAGTTTTTTTATTTATCCATATTTTAATCAAATACTTTAGTCCACGATAGCGTGGACTAAAGTATTTTAGAAACTATCCTAAATACTTCTTGCAAAAAAAGACTTTAGTCTACGCTATCGTAGACTAAAGTCTTTTTTGTGTTATGCACTACTATGTATTGTGTATTTTGTCATTTGAGGCCAGAGAGGGAATTGAACCCACGCATAGCAGTTTTGCAAACTGCTGCCTTACCGCTTGGCTATCTGGCCATTAATTATAAACAATCGTCCACTATACTTTTTTCTTTTTTCTTTTTTTATTTTACTTATTTCTTTAAGATTCTATAAAATTTTTAATTTTGTAATTTTTCACCGCAAAAGCGGGACAGGTAATTTTTAAATAATACTCTAATATCTAAATAATTATTTATTTTAATTAAAAAACATAATTTATAATAACAACTATAGCAAAAACCTATTAAAAAAACAACTTCACATATTACATCTCATATATTTTTATAAATATATGGTCTGTCGCCAAATACCCCGCATTTGCGGGGTAGTCCCGCTTTTAAAAAATATTTTATTAATAAATTGCGGGATCAAATTTTTAGGAAATTTTTTTAAAAAGGTTTAGAAAATATGATTTAATAAATAAAATTTCTAATTTTCATTAGAAATTTTATTTACCTTTTATTAAACTTAGCTCAATTTTATTTTAATACTTCTACTTTTGCGTATTTTACGCCTAACTTTATTGCTTGTGCCTTATTTAACATCCAAATATCAACTCTATCGGAAAAACGAGTGTTCATTCTATCTCTAACAATAAATACTCTATCACCAAATAGCTCAGGAATTTTAACTTTTGTGCCAAAAGACAAAAAATTAGCAGCAACAGTATCTTCTATCCCGTGCTTACAGACATTAAAACCATTAGCAGTAATACAAGGAGAGTTGTCTGTTTGTCCTGCTTCTGAATTATATGCAGTAATAACCCTATAACTACTTTCTTTTACTTTTAAGTCCTTGCTCTCAGGTAATTGATTAATAAAAGACAAATCTTCTTCAACGACATTTTCAACTAAAACTGCTTGTTCTTGATTTAGGTTTGCATCTTCTACTATTTGATCAGCCATAACTGACGCTGGAAACAGCAAAAGATCAAAAGAGAAAATAAATACCAAAGCTATTAACAATCTTTTAGCTTGTTTTAATGAAATCAAACGATTGTGATTTTTTCTTAGTGCTTCCATATTTAAAATTTTTAGCAAATAAAAAAACCTACCAATATTAACTCTTTTTTAAAGAGAAACATGATAGGGATTTTCTGTTTCTATAACTATGTTATCACATGGACCAACTAAAGTCAACCTCAAAAAGATTGACTTTAGTCTAAGCTATTGTGGACTAAAGTCAATTTGGCAACTTGCTAAAAACAAAAATAGTTATCAAATAAGCGCTTACAATAATAACTAAACCTATAATCGCTCTTGATAATGTCTCCTTTGCTTTTGTTACTTTTTCTTCATCTCCAGCTGCAGTCATCCAATTAAAGCCAGCATAAAGAATTAAAATTAAAAAAATTATTCCCAATAAGCCTAAAATAGCCTGAATACCATAACCAATAACATCAATAACGCTTATATTAT
>JAHITL010000083.1 GCA_018817545.1 Patescibacteria group bacterium | reverse complement strand
CCGCATTTGCTTTCTATGACAGCCACGCCTATTCCTAGAAGTTTGGCTTTAGCTTTGTATGGTGATTTAGATTTATCAATTATTAATGAATTGCCTAAAAATAGAAAAAAAATTATTACACAAGTTGTGCCAGAGATTAAACGTTTTAAAGCTTATGAATTTATTAGAGAGCAAGTTAATCAAGGCAGACAGGTTTTTGTTGTTTGTCCGTTAATTGATTTGTCTGATAAATTAGGGGTTAAATCAGTTAAAGATGAATATGAAAAATTAGATAAAATAGTTTTTCCTGAATTAACTATTGGTTGTTTACATGGTCGTTTAAAATCAATTGAGAAAGAAAAAATAATGCAAGATTTTTTAGATAATAAAATTAAAATTTTAGTATCCACTTCAGTCATAGAAGTTGGAGTTGATGTGCCTAATGCAACGATTATGATGATTGAGGGTGCTGATCGTTTTGGATTGGCGCAAATTCATCAATTTCGCGGTAGAGTAGGAAGAGGTGATTGGCAATCTTATTGTTTTCTTTTTACAGATAATCAAACTAGAAAAACTCAGGAACGTTTAGTTGCTTTGGAAAAGTGTTCTAATGGATTTGAATTGGCAAAAATAGATTTAAAATTACGAGGTCAAGGCGAAGTCTATGGCACTATGCAAAAAGGTTTTCCTGAATTAAAAATAGCTTCTTTATTTGATTATAATTTAATGAAACAAGCGCGTGAGCAGGCGATAAAATTAATTAATCTTGATAATGAATTAAATAGTTGGCCAAAATTAAAAGAAAAATTAGGTAAGTTAAACAAAAAAGTTCATTTGGAGTAGCGGATCAGCGGATAGCAAACATAAAAAGATAGATTCTTTTTGCTTTTTATTAAATAATGTGGCAAGCTTTATGTATAATTAATTAACTAAACATAAATATGGGAAATTTTAATCGAGGAGGTGGAGGAGGTTTCGGCGGAAATAGAGGCGGAGGAAATCGTTTTAGTGGAGGAGGAGACTCGGAAAGATCAGGTTTTAGAAGAGACGACAGAGCGCCAGCTGTAATGACTCAAGTTGTTTGTGATGAATGTAAAAAACCTTGTGAAGTTCCTTTTAGACCTACAGCAGGAAAACCCGTGTATTGTAATGATTGTTTTAGAAAACAAGGCGATTCTGGTAGAGACAGAATCCCTAGAAGAGATTTTAATGATAGACCTCAATTTCCAAAGCCTAGTTTTGGAAATAATGAAGTAGGAAATGATGTAAAAAAGCAGTTAGAGCTATTAAATTTTAAATTAGACAAACTTATTCTTTCTATAGAAAATCTTGCACAAGTAAAATCTTTTAAAGAAGAAGAAGTTGAGAAAAATATAACAGTTGTTTTGCCTAAAAAAGAAGAAAAAAAAGAAATTAAAAAGAAAGAAACAAAAAAAGATGTAAAAAAAGTTGTGAAAAAAGAAATTAAAAAGAAGGTTGGAAAAAAATAGATTTATTGATTTTGTTGTGTTTATATTATCTTTAAATTTAAGATTTTAGTATCCTTGCGATAACTTTTAAAAAAATTTGTAAAAAAAAGAACCAAGATAATCGTTGTAAATTATCTTGGCTATTAAATTTTTACCACCAGTCCTCATTATCCATATCCTTCAACCCATGAGGCCGTTGAGGAGATATGGAAATTTTTTTGAATTGGAAAGGGGTTCCCCAATTGACTCCATCTGCCATAGAGTCATAGAAATCTTTTTCTGTACTTTTTTGCCAGAAAAAAGAAATCCATTCTCCTGAATTGGGTTGAATTGCCCTTCTCACTCCCTCGGTGGATAGATATGCCACCAAAATTCTTTTGGCGGCCATTTCAATTTGGATAGAAGATGGGACATTAGTAATCCAAGTCTCCCCATATTCAAAAATTTGCCAATATGGCCCATCTTTGAATACTGAAAATGCGTGCCCATTACTACTCCCTAAGTAAGAGTAGTACAGAATGTATGTCTCATACCCATTTTTAGCTAAAATATGAGAAAAAAGATTGCTTTGCGACCAACAGTTTCCTTTTTTCTCTTCATAGACCGTTGTCGGATCCCCCAAGCTTTGTTTATATGAGATATTTTTCATCATCTCACATACTTTTCTTGGAGTATTAACAGTCTTTTTAGCATCATTAAATTCTGGGATTAATTTTGATGCTTGGCCCATGTTTATCGGATCATTATAAAAAACAGTTTTTCCATACTCCTCTTCTCTGTCTATTCCTCTAAATAGATAGGAAATGGTAATCTGCTTATCTTTTTTTCCTAGCCAGTCGACAGATTGAACTTTCATAGACAGATTGATTTTTCCACTAAAAGCAGGATATTTAGTGGAATACTGAATCGTCTTTATCCCGCTCTCGTAATTGCGAGAGCAAGAAAGATTACTTTGTATTTTTCCTACAGCAATCTTGCTTCCTACGATTTCTACGTGGCTAAAGAATTCTTTTTTCGGACTTCCCCATACTTGTTGATAGATAAAGTATGGAGAAATGAATTTACTGTCATACCCAACTTGAGCACCTAGTTCATTTCTTTGGCGCAAATTGGTGAGATATATTTTAGGATTGAATAATTGACTTTTGGCAGATATGCCAATATTTAAGTTGGTCATAGCTTTTATCGGAGACCAGCTTAAATTTGTACACATGCCAATTTCATCCCAATTGCTTTTGCGCTTTTCAAGAAGGCAGTTAGTCCAACCTTTAGCCTCGCCATTATTAGCAATCGGAACGCTTATTACAACTCCAACAGGAATAATTACTATTTTATTTTCGTCGCAACTCATGCGACTTTTTAGGGAATTTGTTATTATCCCTATTTTCTCTGAGTGTCTTATTTTGCCAAAATAATTTTCGTACCCTATTTTAGCAAAAAAGGTTTTTTCTTCTTTTACCCACTCATTTTGGGCTTTTTCAAAAACACCTTTTAAATTACAAAAATAGCCATCACTTTCTGAGAGTTTTAATTCCCATTTTGTTGAATTATTTTCTTTCTGAAAAAAGCTACTGAAGAAAATTTTTGTTTCTGGGTCTTTTATTTCTAAATTAACCCAGTTGGGATCAGTCCCTCCTATATTAAATTTAACACACTCTGCAGCAGAAGAAGAAAAAGAAATTAATGGTTCATATTCATACTCGTTTGCCATTGCAATATTAATATCAAAAACAAAAATTATTACAATTATTCCTAGCTCAATGATTTTTTTCATTTTATTCTCCTCGCGCTCTTTTAATGAACGTCTTTTTTTATTTTTTAGATTGTTAAAGAGCTTTCTTGATCTTTTGCTCTTGATTATTTTGTTTTAGCAACATTTTATTTAATATAACAGTATGTTCTTTTTTTATGTTTTTGTCAATGAATAATTGACAAAAAGAAAGGAATAAGTAAAAATTAGAATAAATATGTCGGTATGTTTTAAGATTGTATTTCGGGTTTATCGCCGGATATAGTATTCGGAGACAGATCCAATATTAGAATTATCATTTATGTTTTTTTAGGGCTTGTAGTATAGTGGTAATACATCGCATTCGCATTGCGGAGACGCGAGTCCGATTCTCGCCAAGTCCACTAGATAATTAATAAATAAATAAAAATCTACTATGGCAAAAAAAATTTATATTATTTCTCTTGGAGGTTCATTAATTGCTCCTGAAGAAGGGGTTGATTGGCAATTTTTGAAAAAATTTCGTCAATTAATTTTACAGTTGATTAAACAAGGGGATAAATTTTATCTTATTGCTGGTGGTGGGCGGACTGCTAGAAATTATGTGGCAGCTGCTAGTAAGGTAGTTAAGATTACTCCTGAGGATTTGGACTGGTTAGGAATTCATGCTACACGATTAAATGCTCATCTTTTGCGAACGATTTTTCGTAAACAGGCTCACCCGCAGATTATTAAAAGTCCTACTTTTCATATTTTTAGTAAAGAAAGTGTTGTTGTGGCTAGCGGTTGGAAACCTGGCTGGTCAACTGATTATGTTGCGACTATTCTTGCTCAAGAATATGATATTAAGACTATTATTAATTTATCTAATGTTGATTATGTTTATGATAAAGATCCACGGAAATTTTCTGATGCTAAAAAATTAGAAAAAATTACTTGGCAAGATTTTAGAAAAATAGTTGGTAATAAATGGGATCCAGGATTAAACGCTCCTTTTGACCCGATTGCTTCACAAAAATCAGAAAAATTAGGACTAGAGGTTGTAATTATGAATGGTAAAAATATAGATAATCTAAAAAATTATTTTAGTGAAAAAGTTTTTGAAGGAACAGTTATAAGTTAGTAATTTTTTATAGTTTAATAAAAAAATAAGGAGGTGGTTTTAAAAATG
>JAHITL010000082.1 GCA_018817545.1 Patescibacteria group bacterium | reverse complement strand
TATTGAAAAAGAAATTGAACAACAAAAAAAACAAAGCCAAGATACAACAACATATAATCAGTGGCAAACAGAACTTGCGCAATTAGAAAGCGAACGAGATGATTTTGTAAAACAGTTAGCTAAATCAGAGGCTCAATTGGAATTAAAATTAGAAGCTAAAGGACAATTTGATTTAGCATGGTTAAATAATAAAAAAAATGAGTTAGCCAATGAAATTGAAAAACTTAATAAAGAAATTATTTTAATTAATAATAATATTAATTGTGAAAAAGATAAATTGCCTGAACTAGAGCAACAACGACAAGAAATAAATAAAACTATTTATCAATTAAATGACACGTTATTGGTTAATGATGTATCACTTGAAAATCAAGCGAGCGTTGGAATTATTGATCAACTTAAAAAAATATTAAATAAAATAAATTTGGCAGAAGAAGAGCAAGTATTAGATAAAATTAAAAAATTAATTAAAGAAATTCGTAATGAAATTAATCAATTATTAGAACCAACTGTTGAAACTGAAGAGAAAAAAAAGTTAGAAAGCGCTAGACAAAAATTAATGGAATTGACTAAACAAAAAGAGGAAAGATTATCTGAAATAAATAAAAGTAATCTTAAGATTATAGCTTGGTCAGAGCAGATTAGATTAATTAATGAAAAGCAAAGTAAAATTAAATTAGAAATAATTAATATTGAAAAAAAATTATTGCCAAGTCAAAAAGCTCCAGATAATATTTTTAATAAACAAATCAGCCAAGAAATTAAAGAGAAGTTAGTTTTGCTAGAAGTGAAAATTAAAAAATTAAAAGAAGATATTAATTCTTTTAATAATCAGCAAAATAAAATAAGAAATCAGTTGTTTGTGTGGCAAAAAAATTTACAAAATATTCAGTCAGAAATAAATGATTTAATGATTCAGATTAATGAACAAAAAATAAATGCTGCTAGACAAGAAACTAAACTAGAAGATTTAGAAATTGATATTAGAAATAATTTTAGCAATTTAAAAGAAATTAAAGAGCATATAATAACTGAAATAATTAACACAACGTTTGTTTTGGAAAAAATTGATGCGCTTAAAAAACAGCTTGATCAAATTGGAGGCATTGATCCTGAAGTAGAAAAAGAATATAACGAAACAAAAGAACGATATGATTTTCTTGATAGTCAAGTTAATGATTTGGATAAAGCAATTGATTCATTAGAAAAAATAATTAAAGAGTTGGATGTAATTATTAAAGAACAGTTTGACAAAGAATTTAAAAATATTTCAATTAAATTTGAAGAGTATTTTAAAATTTTATTTAATGGTGGGAACGCAAAAATTATTAAAATTACAGATGAAGTAATAGTAAAAAAAGAAGATAGTCAAAATGATTCTAATATCATAGAAAATATTGATGAATCACTCGTAGCTAAAAATTTTGAACAACAAATTGATTTAACAAAAATTAAATTTTTACAAAAAAATAATACAGCAGGTTTAGCAGGAATAGAAATACAAGCTACGCCTCCAGGAAAAAAAATAAAAGCAGTTTCTATGCTCTCTGGCGGTGAGCGCGCTTTAACAGCGATCGCATTAATCTGCGCCATTATTAGTTCAAACCCTTCGCCATTTGTAGTTCTTGATGAAGTTGACGCTTCATTGGATGAAGCTAACTCAGAACGATTGGCAAAAATTTTAGATGATTTATCTCATAAAACACAATTTATTGTTATTACACACAATAGAGCTTCTATGCATCGCTCCAGTATTCTTTATGGAGTAACAATGGGCAACGATGGAGTGTCTAAATTGTTATCAATTAAATTAGATGAATAGAGAGGTAAAAAATAAGAGATTATGGAATTTAATGAATTGCAACAAAAAATTGTAAGCTCGGTATATGGAGCTTATTTAATTTCAGCGCCAGTAGGCACTGGTAAAACAACTACTCTAGCTCAGCGGGTAGTTTCTGCTATTAGCGCAGGAATTAAACCTGAAGAAATTCTTTGTCTTACTTTTACAAATAGGGCGGCAGAAGAAATGTTTCAAAAGATAAAAAAGATAGTTAATAAAAAAGAAATTTCAGATAATTTGACTGTTAAAACATTTCACGGTTTTTGCGCATATTTTATTAAAGCTGAAGCTAAAAGAATCGGTATTCCAGTTGATTTTATTATTTTTGATGAATCTGATCAGATTGAAACTTTAAAAAATATTCTTGATGATTATCCAGAAGTTGCTAGAGTCTATAATGCTAATAATAATGACATTCATAAACTTATTGATAAATTATATAAATATAGATTAAATCAAGTTGAACGAGAAATCGGTCTTGCAGTGGAGCCTATTATTTTGGAAAAAAACTTAATTCAAATTAATAATCGCTATATTTCATCTTTATATGAACAAAATGCATTTGATTTTAACGAATTAGTTATCACTACATTAAAGGCTTTATATTTAGACAAAAAAATAAAAAATAAATGGGTAAAACGATATAAATTTATTCAACTAGATGAATTTCAAGATACGCACATATCAGAATATTTAGTAATTAAAGAATTGGCAAAAATCCATAAGAACATTGCTTTTATTGGTGACCTTGATCAAACTATTTATGGTTGGAGAGGATCAGAACCATATAAAATTATTGAAATTTTTTTAAAACATTTTGCTCCAGTTCAAGAGTTGCATTTGGAAATAAATTATCGTTTTAACGCAAACATACTTGGCGCTGTAAAATCATTTTTAACAAGTTTGCGACAATCAGCAACAAAAAAAATAATTTCAACAAATCCTGAAATAACGGAAAATAAATGTATACAATTATTTGGTGGATATAATTTAAATGAAGAGGTTGATTGGATTGTTGATAATATAAAAAATATTCAAGAATCTGAACCACAAGCTAAAATTGCTGTACTTACTCGCGCTAATTATTTAATTAATGATATATCAGAAATTTTTGAAACTAAAGGTATAGCGCATATTACTGTAGATAAATTTGATTTTTTTAAAAGGCAAGAAGTTAAAGATATTTACGCATATCTAAAAATTATTTTTAATAAATTTGACATAGAGAGCGCATATCGTTTAGCATTACGCCCGTCGCGTAATATAGGAATAGCAACATTAAAAACTATTCGGGAAAAGGGAGATTTAATTGGTTTGAGAATCTCTGACTTCTTAAATTTTAGAAGTTATCGTTTTGAAGAACCATTTAGTAATCTTATTAGTAAACATAATAATGGGAGAATAATTGTGCTTGATACTGAAACTACTGGAACTAATATTTTAAAAGATGATATTATTCAGATATATGCTGTTGAGGTTATCAATGGTCAAATTGGAAAAGATTTTTGTTATTATTTAAAAAATATTATTCCTGTGGGTATTTCTGAGGAAGTTCATGGTTTAACAGATGAGTTTTTAAAACATGAAGGTAAAGATCCAATAAAAATTTTATCTGAGCTTAAGCAATTTATTGGAAATGATATAGTTATTGGGCATAATGTTATGTTTGATATTTCAATGATTATTGAAAATGCCAAACGTCATGAAATTGAATTTGGTTTTCAAGAATATTATGATACATTGGATTTATCAAAACGATTTATAATCTCGGAAAATTATAAATTAAATACATTGGCAACAATGTTTAATTTAGCGACAGCTACACACGATGCTCAAGATGATGTTAAAGCAACTGTTGGGTTGTTGCGCGTATTAGTAGAACGTCTTAAAGAACATCAAAATGATAGGGTTGCGCTTTTTAAAGAATTTTCAAAAAAATTTATTCAATTAAGTAATTCAATTAATTCTTGGGAAAATATTGTAAAAGAAAAACGTCCAGATGAAGTATTGAGCTATATTTGGGAAGATTCTGGCCTTAAAGGTTATTATGAAAATGATAAAAATAAAGAAAAAAGGTTTAAGTCAATTGAAACTCTTATTAATGTTTTTAAAGAAAAAGATGACAAAGAACGTCCAGCTGATATTGTTATGAGAGAATTAATTCATTATGCTTCGCTAGTAAGAGATATTAATTTTCTTGGATTAGATCAGGGAAAAATTCCAATTGTTACAGTGCATCAAGTTAAAGGTTTAGAATTTGATTATGTTTTTATAGTAGGAATGAATGAATTTAAATTTCCTATTAAATCCTCTGATCAAGAAGAGGAAAAACGTTTATTTTATGTTGCGATGACCCGCGCTTGTAAAAAAATATTTATTTCTTATAGTAATTTTGATATATATAATAGACCAATGAACCGAAGCTCATTTATTAGTTATATTGATCAAAAATATATTGATATGGCGTGAGAAATTAGAGTTTATTTAAAAATTATAAAATTAAAAATTAAAAATTTTCGTCTCTGGTTTTATTTGGATATATAATGGTTAATTGATAAAAATCAGCAGATATATTATATTTATATATATAATTTAAAATTTATGATTAAATCTGAAATTAGAAAAGATTATTTATTGGATAAATATGCTATTATCACGCCTGGGCGCGCTAGTAGGCCACG
>JAHITL010000131.1 GCA_018817545.1 Patescibacteria group bacterium | reverse complement strand
TTTAAAAATTCTAATAATTGTTGTATATTATTGTCCCCTTTACCATATTTTTTATGAAAATCATCATGACAATTACTGCATAACACTATTCCATTGTTTATGTTGCATAGCTCCTCGCACGTTTCTGCCTGCTCTAGGGTTGTAATATTATTTTTATAAAATAAATTACTCAAAGATTGGATGTGATGAACAACCAAACTGCTATGACTTTTTAAAAAACACTTCTGACAACTATACCCATCCTTTGTAAAAACATCTGATTTCCATTGCCTATTTTGATAACCATTTCTAAAACAATCTATTATAGACGATATACCACCTTTCCACCTTGCGCTTTTTTCTCTTATTAAAGGATTTTTTCTTTTTGTCTTTTTAATTTTATCAATCGTTTGTTGACTTCTTTTTTTGCCCAACCAATATTTGATTGGATTTTTTAATTTCGCCTGTCGCATTTGTTCTTTAGCCTGTACAGTATGCCTTCCTCCTCGTCTATTTGTATTTCCCAAATGCGCTATTCTATTTTTTTCTATTGCTTCCTCAGTATGTTTGCGACCCTTAAAATTAGACACCCTACCTTTTAATTTCCCATTTCTTTTTAAACTTTCAATTCTCTTTTTAATATGTTGTGCTGATTGTTTTCTACCTTTTAATACATGCATATATTATTAAATGCTTTCTACAGCCCTCAATGAGAGCTGTATGAAAACACTTGATACTAGGACACGGTAATTTTGTATGTGCAAATTATTATCGTAGTTTTTTTAATTACTACTTCTATATGTTACCATATAGTTTAGACTATTTCATCATCCCAAAGGGATGTTCGGCGCTCGTGGGTATATTATATTCTCTTTACAGAGTTTCAATACCTAGTCGTTACGCGTTCTATTGCCTTTTAGACAATAGCTTCGCACGAGATTGTCCTACCTATGGCATATAGGATGTTCCTCGTTTCACCGAATACGTTCCATATCATTGCTGATATGGCGGACCAAGAGATTAATTCTCCGATCTGGATAGAATCGCCGCTGTCCACATTAATTGCACTAAAGTCAGAGCGAGCTAAGAGTTCACCAGCAGCAGCAGCGTTTAATACGCCACATTCTGTAATAGCTTTAGATGCGCTAGCTGTCCAAGTGTGTTGTAGCTGTAAGATGTTTGCTGTAGTAGTAGTAACAGTACTAGTTACTCTTGCTAAATTACCACCAGTAATTTCTGAACCTAAAGTGGTATCACCAACAGCAGCAGTACCAGTATCAGTCCCTACTGCTAAATAAGTAAAATCAGCAACTGCGCCGATTCCACCAATTTTTTCAGCAACATGATTCTTACCTACGGTTGTTATTACATCTGCCATAGACTTGGCAATATCTATTTATTATTAAAAAATAAATAAACAGATATTCTATACAAAGAATAAAACTACATTTTTGCAACCGCAACTTGAAAATGTCATGACAACTTTTGCCTCATGGCAGGGCATAATTCTATACCCAATATATTAGTGACTACTTCAGGGTAGCCATAATCTATGATACTATACACCTTTTCTCTTTTAAAGAACCGTCAGGTTTTCTGACTTCAATATTTAATTCCCTATCTATCCACATGTGAGCTTTGTTCGGCTCTGATTTCTCAATCATTTTTCTTTGAAATTGAACAAATTTTCTTTTAATTTTTTGTATTATTGTCATATTTTTTTAACAAGTTCCCTTACTTCAGGTTTAACTTTATATTTATCTCGCAACAACATTCTTGCCACTTCTATTAAATCTATTGTTTTAAAATGTTGGCAAGCATAATCCCAATGTGTCCAAATTTTAAATCCTTTTTTCTTGGCACGTTCACAAAAATATAAATCTTGTCCATATTTCCGTGTGCCATCTCTTTTCATTTTTGATTTAAAAGGCGCTTCTAACGCTGCTATAACCTTCCTTTTAATCAACACACAACCAGTTCCCCCAGCATCAACTTCTACTAATGCTGGTCCGCCTGCCCGTGTTATTGCTCCCCAACAACCATCCTTGACTCTTCTAAAAATATTATAGATTACTAACGGGTCACCATTGTCTAACGTCTTCTGCATTAATGTTGGATAAACTATAACATCTTTATTCAGTTCTATCAAATCTAACGGATTTTTCAAACAAGGATTATCATCGTCCATCATAAACAACCATTGGCAATCACTTTCCAAAAATTGTCTTGCTAATAAATTACGATTAAAATCAATGCAAGTAACTTGCGAAAATTTTAAAGTAATATCAAAATTTTTATTAACAATGCTTTCCCCAACCATTTGAATTAATTTTTGCGCCACATGGCACGAAACATTCCCTTGATTGGGAATCGCCACAAAAACTTTAATCGGTGCTACATTTTTTTTAATTGTCATAATTTTGATTTAATAATTTTAAAATATCCAATAAATTAACTTCTTTATAATGGTTGCAAATATAATCCCAATGTCCCCAAATAGTAAATCCTGCTTTTTGCACTTTAGCTGAAAAACAAAAATCTTCTCCTTTTTTTCTCACTCCACATTCATTATGCTCACTTGCAAATGGTTTTTTAATTTTTTCTAAAACTTTTCGTTTTATTAAAATACATCCTGCCCCTACTACATCCACCTGAAATAATCTATCTCCACCTTGATAACTAAATGCAAGAGCATTTTTTTCCCCATTATAATTAAAAACATTAAACACTAATTTCTGTTTGCCATTTGCCGCAACTTTCCACATTGGAGTAGGGCAAACCATTACATCTTTATTATATTCTATTAATTCTAAGGGATTACGTAGAGGCGGATTATCACTGTCCATCATTAATAACCATTGGTATTTAGTTGCTAAAAAATTTTGCACTATGGTATTTCTGTTAGATTCTATCCCCATTACCTGTGAATATTGTATAATCAAATCCCACTTCTTAGTAGCAATCGCCATTACCGTCATTTTAACCAATAAATCAGACACTGTGATATGAATATTACCAGTTGTCGGGATGACGACCATCACAGAATTTTTTTTAATTTTCATACATTTTTAGCAACACCTATTAAAAACAGTATTTTGAACTGAATCACGAATAAAAGGAATAATAATAGATATTTTTTTATACATCATAATAAATACATTTTTACAACAAAAGCAAACAGCTTATTAAGCTGTTTGCTGTGCTGCTTTCTTAGCTGCTTCAGCTGCTGCTGCAACATTGGCGCTATTTAACACTTCTGCTTGATTCTTTTTGATCATTACTTGTGGATCTGTGCCTCCACCACGTTGTTTAATAGTTACCTTCATAATTTTTGTTATAATCATTAAATTTTTCAATTCAACAATTATTAAATAAAACAAATAAAACTAAAAATTTTGTGCTTTCTGCATCTTGTCAAATATGTTGGTGGATACAAAAATACCCATCCCATTATTTGTTAGTGTATATAAACATGCTGCCGACTCTCTGTCCTTAACCATTTGTCTTAATTTGCCATTAATAATTATACCCTTGCGCCCAGCTCCTTCTGCTTCTATAATAACTTTTTTCTCATTTCTTTGAGCAACTAAATCAGCTTCGTTTGACAT
>JAHITL010000081.1 GCA_018817545.1 Patescibacteria group bacterium | reverse complement strand
GCTGATTTGACGTCATCCCCACCTTCCTCCCACTTAAAGCGGGCAGTTTCCTATGACATATAAAACATAGGATAGGGGTTGCGCTCGTTTCCCGAATTAACGGTACATCTCACGACACGAGCTGACGACAACCATGCAGCATCTGTCTAGCACCCTCGAAGGATCTCTGATTTCTCAGAGTCTGCAGCTAGATGTCAAACCTTGGTGAGGTTCCTCGCGTATTATCGAATTAAACCACATGCTCCACCGCTTGTGCGGGTCCCCGTCTATTCCTTTGAGTTTTAAGCTTGCGCTCGTACTCCCCAGGCGGGATGCTTAATGTGTTAACTTAGATAGACAACACTGAAAGGGTCGATACTTCCAATGTTTAGCATCCATCGTTTACGGCGTGGACTACTGGGGTATCTAATCCCATTCGCTCCCCACGCTTTAGTACATTAGTGTCAGAACTGTTCCAGCAAGCTGCCTTCGCATTTGGTGTTCCTGCTGATATTAACGGATTTAACCCCTACACCAGCAATTCCACTTGCCTTTCCCAGTCTCTAGTTTAGCCATCTCTCCCGCAGCCCCGAGGTTGAGCCTCGGGATTTAACAGGAGATGCGATAAACCACCTACGTACGCTTTACGCCCAATAAATCCGGATAACGCTTGGGGCACTCGTATTACCGCTGCTGCTGGCACGAGTTTAGCAGCCCCTTATTCAACTGGTACCGTCATTGTTTCGTCCCAGTTAAAAGCATTTTACACCCCTAAGGGCGTCTTCATGCACGCGACGTCGCTCCTTCAGCCTTTCGGCCATTGAGGAATATTCTTGACTGCAGCCTCCCGTAGGAGTCTGGGCAGTGTCTCAGTCCCAGTGAGGCGGGTCGTGCTCTCACACCCGCTACCCGTCGAAACCTTGGTGAGCTTTTACCTCACCAACTAGCTGATAGGACATAGGCCATTCTCAGAGCGATAAATCTTTAAATGAAATGACTTTTGTCATTTCATTACCATCGTGTATTAGATCCACTTTCGCAGACTTATTCACGACTCTGAGATATGTTACCAATGTGTTACTCTCCCGTTTGCCGGTGTCCCGCTTCCATATATTGCTATATAGATGCGGAACCCCCCGACTTGCATGCCTTAAACACGTCGCCAGCGTTCATCCTGAGCCAGGATCAAACTCTCAAAAAGTTATTATACAGGTTTGCTTGTCCTGTTAAAATTTATAATTTTGTAAATAAATTTACTAATTAATAAATCTTAAAAAAATTTTTCACTTGGTCTCTCCAAGGAAAATTTTCAGCACTAAGCTAAAAATTTTCAAGTTGTTATCTAAAAAATTTTATTCTTTTAGATTTTGTCTCGCAGATGCGAGACGAATCAGCGCCTATTAGTATTGAAATTGGTTGCTTATAATTAACTATTCATTTGTTAATGAACAAAATCTTTCTAATGAAAGAAAAAACAGAGATACTAAGACTACTTAATATCACTGCCTCTTCTTTTAGCTATTCTAAAATTGTAAATTTTTTTTATCCTATAATTTTTTGTTTTAAAAAAACTAAAGAATTATTGTACTCTCAATATTAAATGAATTTTTATTTATTGTCAATGATTTATTTTATGTTTTAAAATTAAAAAAATAATTAGCTAATCTTAGTCTTTTTTTGATACAAATATATCTTGGTTTATCCCATAGCTATTTACACATTTTTTTCACTTTTTTTATTCAGGTCTGTCGCCGAATACTCTTTTGAGTAGTCCCGCTTTCAAAAAATATTTTATTAATGAATTGCGGGATCAAATTTTTGAATTTTTAATTTTATAAATAATTTTTAATGTTTCAATTTTTAATTAATTCAGAATTTAAAATTTTGTTTAAAAATTACCTGTCCCGCTTTTGCGGTGAAAAATTAAGATATTATTTAAAAATTATAAAATTATAAAATTAAAAATTATTTCTTAGTGTCTATCGCCGAATACCCCGCATTTGCGGGGTAGAAAATTCCAAATACGGTATTTAACGACAGACTCTATTCACGATAATATTCAGCAGCTAATTCTGGCGCCACTGAATTAATAACTAAGCCCGAACCAAGTTCTGCTCCAGCCCAAATACTATCACGAGGTTGAATTTTTAAATAAAAATGCTGGCCTTTAACTGAAATTGCTTGATGTAAAAAAAAATTAAATGATAAATCTAAACTATTTAATTTAACTAATATTTTTTTAAGAGCTTCTGCTAATGAAATAAACTCATGATTATTTAAACTAGTAATATTATCTAAATGACGTTTGGTAAAAATCCAAACTTCGTAATGATATTGACTAGCATAAGGCGTAAAAGCAACAATATTTTTATCCTCAAAAACTCTTCTCTCACTTACTTTTTCTTTTTTAATAATATCGCAATAAGGGCAACGGCAATATTTTTTTTCATAATTTCTAGCTAATCGCAACTCCTCTTTTATTTCCGGCGGAAGAATTGCTGTAGCTAAAATTTGTGAATGAGCATGAACAATAGAAGCTCCTGCTTTTGATCCTTGATTTTTAAAACAAAGAACATAGTCTATTTTTTTATTTTGACTAAAAATAGCTGTTCGACGAGCATAAAAACGTAAAAGCTGTTCAATATGTTCTACTAATAAATCACAAAGCTCTTTATTATGATCTGGAGTCTCTACTATTACCTCCTGTTCTCCATAAGCCATTGGATTATCAAGACTTACTGCTGGAAAAAGATTGCCAAGACTTATTATTGAAGAACCATCAGCTATTTTCATACTGTCAATAATTTTTTCTGGCTTAATATTTTCCGAACAAAAAGGACATTTGCCAGTCCGAGATATAATC
>JAHITL010000080.1 GCA_018817545.1 Patescibacteria group bacterium | reverse complement strand
CGAGAATCGCACATATTCAACCACTCTTGCTCATAGCCAATCAAACCTTGACGAAATGCTTCTTGAAAACATTTTTTAGGCGACTGGCAAATTATTAATTGAGTTTCTAAAAATGCTTTAATTGTTTTCCATGATAACTCAAAAACTAATTCAAAACGTTTGATGGCAGAATCTCTAATATATTCATTTTCTTCTTGATCAAGAACTTCTGACAATCTTTTTAAAGCTTCTTGAAATTGATTTAAAGATTCTGAAAATTTTTTATCAACTTTTGTTGTTATCATATTTTTTATTACCTCTCTAATACTTCTATATTTTCCAACGCAACTTTTTGAAATGCTTTAGATGTTTTTTTAAAATCAACTATATCAATTATATAGAGAATTTTTATATTTTCAATATCGTCTCTAATTTTTGCCATTGTTGAAAAATCAATTGGTTTTGAACCTAAAATGCCAATATCAATATCAGAACGTTCATTCCCTATATTATTTACCCTTGAACCAAAAAAGAAAACCTTGTATTCTAAAAGATTTAAATATTTAGAAATAATATCTAAAATTTCTTTTTTTAATTTTTCAGAAGAATAATGCTCTAATCGCATATAATAAACATTACAATTTCTCCCCAGTTTAAAAGCTGGGGAGAAACAAAATGTCTACTTTATGATTTTTGTAACAACACCTGCACCAACAGTTCTACCACCTTCTCGAATTGCAAATCTCTGCTTTTCTTCTAAGGCAATCGGCGCAATTAATTTTACTTTTAAACTAATCGTATCTCCTGGCATAACCATTTCTGTTCCTTCTGCTAATTCTACTTCTCCTGTAACATCAGTTGTTCTAATATAAAATTGTGGTTTATAGCCCTTAAAAAATGGTTTATGTCGTCCACCTTCTTCTTTTGTTAAAACATAAATTTCACCTTCAAATTCTGTATGAGGATGAACGGTTCCTGTTTTAGCCAAAACCTGACCTCTCTCTACATCATCTTTTTTAGTACCACGCAATAAAACTCCTGCATTGTCGCCAGCTCGTCCTTCATCTAAAGATTTATTAAACATTTCAATGCCAATAACAGTAGTTTTTTGTGTATCCTTTATACCAATAATTTCAACTTCTTCTCCGACTTTAATAATACCTCTTTCAATTTTACCAGTAACCACAGTTCCTCTTCCTTCAATAGAAAAAATATCTTCAATAGGCATTAAAAATGGCTTATCAACTTCACGCTTTGGTTCAGGAATATATTCATCTAATGCTTTTATTAAATCTAAAATTGGTTGAGCATCTTCACCGTCAGGATTATTCAAAGCTTTCAAAGCTGAACCTCTAATAATTGGAGTAACATCACCAGGAAAATCATACTTCTTTAATAAATCTCTAATTTCCTCTTCAACTAAATCAATTAATTCGGCGTCTTCAACCATATCACATTTATTTAAGAAAACAACAATGTAAGGTACGCCAACTTGTCTTGCTAAAAGAATATGTTCTCTAGTTTGAGGCATTGGACCATCAGTGGCAGCTACAACTAAAACAGCTCCGTCCATTTGAGCAGCTCCAGTGATCATATTTTTAACATAATCAGCATGTCCTGGACAATCAACGTGAGCATAATGACGTTTTTCAGATTCATATTCAACGTGACAAGTAGCAATAGTAATACCACGCTCTTTTTCTTCTGGAGCAGCGTCAATCTGATTAATATCTTTTTTTGATGCGCTAAACCCTTTTGTTGATGATACTTTAAGTAGCGCTGCAGTCAAAGTTGTTTTACCATGGTCAACGTGACCAATTGTTCCTACATTAACATGCACTTTTACACGTTCAAATTTTTCCGCCATATATGTTTTTTTAAAAAATTAAAAATTAAAAATATTAATTATTATTAATTCAATTATACAACAATTTTAAAATGTAACTTCTTCTAAATACTGTCTGTCCTCTTCTATTATATCTTCAGCATTTTTTTTTCTTGTGCTAGGAATAGACCAACTTTTTTCTGTTTTTTTATTTAACTGATCATCTGATGACCAATTTAAATCATCATTTTTTTCTTCAATTTCAGATTCATTTTCAGATTCATTTTTCCAAATTGCAATATCACAATTGACTTTATCAAGTAATTCATTTTCTGTCAAATTTTTTTTACTCCTATTCAAAACTAAATTTTCATAATCTTCTAATGGTAAAACTATACAAGCTTCTTCTGTTTTTGCGCTATCAAAAATGATCAACTTATCACCAGTTTTTTTAGATAAATTTATTGCTCTTTGTAATTGATTTTGCATAAAAATATAATTAATAAATATTTTCTTATTATAGTGTCTAAAAAATAAAAAGTCAATCTTTGTTTTTATTCATTTTTAACCAATGCTAATTCTCTTTCTAAATAAGCCTTGTTATATCCTTTTATAAAAGGCAAAAAATCATAATATTCTCGCATTATTTTCAATTCAAAATCTACTCTTTTTTCATGATTTTTTTCAAAAACTTCTTTTAACTTTAAACTACAAAAATCAAACATATTTGCATAAACATTAATCTTAAATTATCTTTTATTTATTTTTAGTTCCGATTATTTTTTCAGCAACATTTTTTGACACTTCGCTGTAATGAGAAAATTCCATACTATAACTTGCTCTGCCTTGACTCATTGAACGAAGTTGAGTGGCATAACCAAACATTTCTGACAAAGGAACTTTAGCTTTAATAACTTTAATATTAACACGATCGCTCATCTCGTCAATCTGCGCTCTTTTTGAATTAAGATCACCAATAACATCTCCCATAAATTCCTCTGGTGTTACTACTTCAACTTTCATTACAGGTTCCAATATTATTGGGTCAGCTTTTCTTGCTGCTTCTTGAAAAGCCATAGATCCAGCAATTTTAAAAGCAGATTCTGAAGAATCAACTTCATGATAAGAACCATCAAAAACAGTAACCTTAACATCAACAATTGGATAACCTGCTGAAATACCTTTTTCTAAAGCTTCTTTAACTCCCTTTCCAATTGGCGCAATATATTCTCTAGGAATAGAGCCACCTTTTACTCCATCAATAAATTCAAAGCCTTTACCTTCTTCTTGCGGTTCAACTTTTAACCAACAATGGCCATATTGACCTTTACCTCCTGATTGACGAATATATTTACCTTCAGCTTCAGCCGCTTTTTTAATAGTTTCACGATAAGCAACTTGAGGCTTTCCAACATTAGCCTCAACATTAAATTCTCGTCTCATTCTATCAACAATAATATCTAAATGTAATTCGCCCATACCAGCAATAATAGTTTGACTAGTTTCCTCATCACTTCTAACTCTAAAAGTTGGATCTTCTTCTGCTAATTTTGATAAAGCAATTCCCATTTTTTCCTGATCAACTTTAGTTTTTGGTTCTATTGCAACAGAAATAACAGGCTCAGGAAAAGTTATAGATTCTAAAATAAGTGGTCGTGATTCATTACATAATGTATTTCCTGTTGTAGTATTTTTTAAACCAACAACAGCAGCAATCTCACCAGCATAAACTTCTTGAACATCTTCTCTGTGATTAGCATGCAATCTAACAATTCTTCCAATTCTTTCTCTCTCGCCAGTAGAAGTATTTAAAACATAAGATCCTGATTGTAAAATTCCACTATAAATTCTAACAAAACAAAGCTTACCAACAAAAGGATCTGTGGCAATTTTAAAAGCTAAACCAGAAAAAGGTTCATTATCACCAGGAACAACTTCAATTTTTTTCTCTTCATCTTTAGCGTCAATACCAATAATAGGTGGGACGTCTAATGGTGAAGGTAAATATTCAGTAACTGCATCAAGCAAAAGTTGTACTCCTTTATTTTTTAAAGCGCTACCACAAAGTACTGGAACAATTCTATTTGCAATAACTGCTTTACGCAATTCTTTTTTTAAATCTGCTGGAGCAATTTCTTCTCCTGCTAAATATTTATTCATTAATTCTTCACTATCTTCAACAATTGCTTCAATTAATTTATCGCGGTATTCTTTAACTTTATCTTTCATATCAAGAGGAATTTCAATGTCTTCCCATTTAGTACCCAAAGCATCTTGAAAAATTCTAGCTGTCTGATAAATTATATCTATAATACCATTAAATTGATCTTCGGCTCCGATTGGTAATTGAATCGGAAAAGCATTTTTTGTCAATCTTTTGTGTATTGAATCTAAATCAGCGTAAAAATTAGCGCCAGTTCTATCTAATTTATTAATAAAAGCTAATCTAGGAACTTTATATTTATCAGCTTGATGCCAAACAGTTTCTGATTGAGGCTCTACTCCAGCCACTCCGTCAAAAACAACAACGCCACCATCTAAAACTCGCAAAGAACGTTCTACTTCAACTGTAAAATCAACGTGTCCAGGAGTATCAATAATATTAATACAGCAATCTTTCCAAAAACAAGTTGTAGCAGCGCTAGTAATTGTAATGCCTCTTTCCTGTTCTTGTTCCATCCAATCCATTTCTGCTGCACCGTCATGAACTTCACCTATTTTATGTTTTTTACCTGTATAAAATAAAATACGCTCACTAACAGTAGTTTTACCTGCATCAATGTGAGCAATAATTCCAATATTTCTAGTTTTTTCTAACGAATATTCTCTCATAAAATAATACAAATTACGAATTTAATACTAATTTACAAATACTAAATTTTTATTTTTAAATTATATTTACTAACCTTTTAAATTTTACACCCTTAGAAGTAAAATTGATTAAAATCGCTAATTTTAATTTAGTTACTTTTAAATATGAATTAACTTGATTAAAATATTTTTTTGAAAAATGATCTCCTTGTTTAATTTCTACAACAATTTTATTATCAATTATAAAATCAACAAAATATCTACCAACAATATTACCCTTATAACAAACTATATATGAACTTTGAGCCTTAAATACTATTTTAGCTCTAGCAAATGCCACTTCCAATGCTTTTTGATAAATTTTTTCATGGTAACCAAATCCTAAATCATTAAATACCTAAAAAACTATTCCCATTATAATATAACTCTGTTCTTTATAAATAATTTTATCATCACTCCTCTGCATGTTAAAATATTCGTAAATTCGTATTAAATTCGTAATTCGTATTATCTTGCAAAATGCGCAAATGCTTTATTAGATTCAGCCATTTTATGAACATCCATTCTTTTCTTAATAGCAACTCCTTCGCCTTTCGCAGCATCCATAATTTCCGCAGCCAACTTTTCTGCCATTGGTTTGCCTTTTTTGGCTCGAGCCGCTCCAATAATCCAACGACAAGCCAAAGTAAGTCGTCGCTCACCTTTTACTTGATGAGGAATTTGATAGTTAGCTCCGCCAATACGTCTACCACGAACTTCTAAAAGTGGCGCAACTTGTTTTAATGCTTTATTAAAAACATGTCGTGGGTCCTGTTTAGTCACTTCTTTAATAACATCCAAACAATGATAAATTATTTTCTGCGCAACAGCTTTTTTACCGCCCCGCATAATATAATTTGTAAATTTAGCAATATCAGTATCATTATATCTAACATCTCCTAATATTTTTCTTTTAATGGCTGGTTTTCCTCTCATATATTATAAATAATTTAAAAAAAATTTTATTAATTATTAATTCTATTGCCGAACGCCACATTCGACAGGTTTTTATTTTTTAGCTTTTGGTGTCTTAGCGCCATAACTACTTCGACTTTGTTTACGACCTTCTACTCCCTGAGTATCATAAACTCCTCTAATTATTTTATAACGAACACCTGGTAAATCTTTAGTTTTACCGCCCTTAATTAAAACAATAGAATGCTCTTGTAAATTATGACCAATTCCAGGAATATAAGCAGTCACTTCCATTCCATTAGACAATTTAACACGAGCAATTTTTCTTAAAGCTGAATTAGGTTTTTTTGGAGTTGTTGTTGTTACCTTAACGCAAACACCACGTTTGAACGGAGAGCCTGCTGGTAAAACTGATTTTTTTCTATGTAAAGTATCCAATGTTGTTTGCAACGCAGGAGACTTACTTTTTCTTCTTGTTGTACTTCTACCCTTTCGAACTAATTGATTTATTGTTGGCATATTTTAAAAGCTAAAAAAACAAACCCCGAACATTTCGGGATATACAAATTTTTATTACTTAAATAATTTAACACAAGAAAAAAAAACAGTCAAGAAAAAATACAAAAAAATCTACTTAAAACAAAATTTCCTATATTTTCTTATTAAATTTTGATGTTTTAAAATTTAACAAAAGATAAAAGCGTAACGGGAATAAAATAAACTTCGCCATCTTTTTTTAAAATATCTTTTGTAATTATTAATTTCTTACTAACATTATTATATCGTTTCTCAAAATTTTTCACAAGAACTGGTACACTAACTTTGTTACGATATTTTACCTCGCATAAAATTAATTTATTATTTTTGTCCTCAATAACGAAGTCTATTTCAGCTCCGCTATTGGTGCGATAAAAATGAATATATTCTTTATCATATTGAGCAAGTAAAGTGTTATAAACAAAATTTTCCATTACACCACCACTCTCGTTAATGCCAAGATTAAAAGATCGTAAAAGATAATTACGAATGCCAATATCCAAAATATAAACCTTTGGCATTTTAGAAATTTCAGAGCGAATATTTTTAAAATATGGCGTCACTAAATCAATAATATAAGTGCCAACTAATATTTCTAAATATTTTTTTAAAGTATTTATAGATATATTTGCAGTATTGGAAAGTTCATTACTATTTACTAATTGTCCAATTTGCCCAACCAAAATTTTTATTAGATTATTAAAACCAGTCACATTCTTTATATTAAGTTGATTTATAATGTCTTTATCAATATAAGTTTTAATAATCGATTTTAATACTTCTTCTTTCTCAACAATCCCTTGAGTTGTTAATACTTCCGGATATCCACCATAAGATAAATATGTGCCTAAATTTAATTCTAACTTTGATTTAAAAATTTCATAAAAAACTTCAAGTTCTTTAAAATTATTAAATTCATATCTTTTAATATTTACATTTTCACTAAAATTAAAATACTCTTTAAAATCTACACGAGAAATATTAAAATGGATTGCTCTGCCTGTTAAATATTCTGAATTCTTATTTATTTCTAAAGCACTGGAGCCACTAACAATTAACTGAATTTTATCTTTGTATTTATCAAAAATATTTTTTAGCAATAAACCAGCCTCGTCTAACACTTGAAATTCATCAATCATTAAATAAATATATTCATTTGGAAAATTAAAATACTGTCCTAAATACAACTCCAAAGTAGCAAGACTCTTTAATATCGGCTTATTGTCAATATCATCAGCAAATAAATAAACCACTTTCTTATTATTGGCTTCTAATATTTCTTTAATTTCTTTAAGCAAATAAGTCTTGCCGACTTGTCTGGCTCCTTTAATAATTAAAATCTTTTCTTTCCCAAGCCACAATTTTATTTTTTCTAATATTTCTCTATTTATCATATTTTTTTATTTACAATAGAATACTATCACCCAATTGATAAAAAAACAATAGAAAACTATCAATGCATATGGCAATAGGCGCTAATTAGCTCAGACAATTATGCAGGTTCTCTTGATTTACGCTCCAACAATTAATCTAAATAAAAAAAATTGACTATTCCCGATAACTGGTTATTATCTAAACTTTCTACTTGATAATGTGTAAAATTT
>JAHITL010000079.1 GCA_018817545.1 Patescibacteria group bacterium | reverse complement strand
TATTTATTTTGAAAAATCTGAGTTGCAATCAAAATTAATTGGTGAGCATAATAAAGAGAATATTATGGCAGCTGTTGAGGTTGCAAAAATTATTAAAATAAAGCAAGAAGTAATTAAAAAAGCAGTGGCTAATTTTAAAGGGTTGCCACATCGGATAGAATTAGTAAAGAATGCAAGAGGAGTAAAATATTATGATGATAGTTTTGCGACAATGCCAGATTCAACTATTATTGCTTTAAAATCTTTTGATCAACCAATAATTATTTTACTTGGAGGAGCTGATAAAGGAGCTAATTTTAAACAATTAGCAAAAGAAATAAAAAAGAAGTGCAAATTTGTTATTTTATTAGACGGAACTGCAACTCAACGAATTAAAAAAGAATTAATTAATAGCGGTTTTTCTAAAGAAAAAATAAAAACATTTTCAAATATTAATCAAGCTGTTAAAGAAGCTTTTAAAATAGCTGTTGCTAATGATATAGTTTTATTATCAACTGCTTGTGCTAGTTTTGGTATGTTTAAAAATTATAAAGAGCGTGGAGATTTATTTAAACAAGCAGTAAAATTATAAAATTAAAAATTATTTCTTATAACTATTATGCTAATTTTTCTTTATGGCGAGGATACTTTTAGGTCTTGCCAAAAACTTAAAGAGTTAAAAAATAAATTTATCCACGATATTGATCCCAGAGAGGAAAATATTAGTGTAATTAATGGCGGAACAGCTTCGGAAAAAGAGATTATCCAAGCAATAAATACTAGCTCGCTTTTAGTAAAAAAACGTTTAATTATTATTGAAGAAATTTTTAGCAATAAAGCAATCACTATTTTTGAACAACTTTTAAATTATCTTAAAAACCGTAGCAAAATTAAAGATGATAATATAATTATTTTTCAAGATTCGCGAGTCAAAGTTAAAAAAACTAAAATTAAAGAAGGATTTTTTATAATTGATTCAACTGGAAGAGACAAAGTTTTAACTAAGCATCCATTAGCGCTATTTAAATTTTTACTCAAACAACCTTACTCTCAACAATTTAGCTGTTTAAATAATACGGAAACTGCTAGCTGGATAAAACATGAAATTACTAAACGTGGCGGTATAATTAACTTACCAGTAGCGCATTTGTTAGCTAGTTTAATCGGAAATAATTTATGGCAAATTAGTAATGAAATAGACAAATTAATAAATTATCAATTAGCTATTCAATTAAAATCAAACGAATCTAGCCAAATAATTATTAGTGAAGAAAATGTTAAAAA
Source organism: Patescibacteria group bacterium (assembly GCA_018817545.1). GTDB lineage: Bacteria > Patescibacteriota > Patescibacteriia > Patescibacteriales > GWC2-42-12 > JAHITL01. The sequence goes on along the minus strand of JAHITL010000079.1, from coordinate 871 downwards.
ACTTGTTCGTGGTAATTTTGATGAAAATATTTTTGCCTTAACCGACGCTATTAGCAGTAAAAATAAAACACTAGCTATTAAATTATTAGAAGAACAAATTGAAGCAGGTTTAACAAGTAGTTATTTACTTAATATGTTTATTAGACAATTTAGAATATTGCTACAAATTAAGCAAGCTTTAGAAGTCGGAGATAGTTCGCGCAAAATTGCTAGCGAACTAAAAATTCATCCTTTTGTTGTGCAAAAAGGAATTAGCCAAGCACGCTATTTTAGTCTTCCTGTTCTAAAAAATACAGTAAGTCAATTAATTAAAATTGACTACGAAATGAAAACTGGAAAAACAGATGTTATAACTGCTTTAAATATTTTAATTGCCAAATTTTAAAATAAAAATTAGCAAAACAATTAAGCCTTGCTAATTTTTCCCTCCTTGTATTTGTATTTAATAAACACCTTTTTGAATTATAGTGGTATTTTAAAAAAATATTCTACAATCCAATTTTCTTCTTTTTATATTTAATTAACTTTTATTTAATTTTAATTGCAGTCTAGATTTTTTTCTATTCGCAGTATTTTTTTTAATAGTGCCTTTTTGCGCTGCTTTATCAAAAGCTTTTAAAGCTTTATTGACTAATTCTTTGGCTTCAGCGCCTTTTGCTTCAATTGTTTTTTTGCTTTTTTTAACTAAATCTTTGAGATTGCTTTTAATTTTTTCATTGCGAGCTTGTCTAACAACCGCCTTACGCAATTCTTTTCTAGCTGATGGTTTATTTGGCATAGTATTGAGTTAATTAATTTAATGTAAATAATATTTTAATAATATCAAAAATCTAAACGCTAGTCAAAAAAGTGCGGAGTGAACCTGTTTTTG
>JAHITL010000078.1 GCA_018817545.1 Patescibacteria group bacterium | reverse complement strand
TGTTTGAAAAAAAATAATTAATAAAAGAATAGTAAAAAATTGTAAATTAAAATTAAATTTTGTAATTTTTTTCATAGATTAATGATTTGTATTATTTATAATTATATTATAGCAAAATAATAAAAACAAAAAAAGAGGTAGGCTCGTTTTTGTGCGCGAGCTCTACCTACTAAGTTTACATAACTAGGAGCTTAATATAAGCTCCGTTTTTTCCTCCTTGTAATTTGAAGGGACCAGGCCCTGCTGGTAGAACAATGTCTGCCTTGTCAACCTTCTTTCTCTTTATTGTAGTAGAGGGTATAATACATAATGTGATTGACTGGGTTTTAAAGAGTTTATGCACTGAATTATCCACAGATTGATAGGGTTTTTACACATTTTTTGAACTGATTATACACTTGACTAGATTGTTTTAAGTTATATACACTTAAAAATACCATTATTGAAATGGTTAATTTTTATCTTTTAACGAAGAAATATGTGTAGGGCTGGATGGGAAAATTGGTTTGACTGATTTTTTTCTTTTGGCCCTCATGCATTTTGGAAAAATGTTAAAATAGTCGCTTTTTAGATAGCATAAATAGACATATTTTAAAATTCGCTTTTGGCGAAATTTTTTGTTATAGTAATAACATGGAAAAAATAACTAGTTTGCAAAATCCTAAAATTAAGCAAATTGTTAAATTGCGTCAATATAAGGAGCGTCAAAATACTGGCTGTTTTATTATTGAAGGTTATAGAGAGCTTGGATTAGCTTTGATGTCAGGAATAGAAATAATTAATTTATTTTTATGCTCGGAATTGATTAAAAATGAAAAAAGAATATTAGGAGTTGATCAGGAAGTAATTACTGAAGTTAGTGAAAAAGTTTTTTCTAAGTTGTCTTGCAGAGAAAATCCAGATGGATTTTTAGCAGAAGCAAAAATGAAAGAGTATAAATTAGCAGAGATGCAGTTGAGTCAAAATTCTTTAATTCTTATACTTGAAGCGATTGAAAAGCCTGGTAATTTGGGAGCGATTTTACGAAGCGCTGATGCTGCTGGAGTTGATGCGATTATTATTAATAATCCTAAAACCGATATTTATAATCCCAATGTAATTAGAGCTAGTCAAGGAACTCTTTTTACTAAACAAATTGTAACCGCTTGTTTTAGTGAAACTTTAGCTTGGCTTAAAGAGAAAAAAATTAAGATATTTGCCACAACATCAAAAGCAACAAAAATTTATAGTAAGGTTGATTTTTGTCAGCCATCGGCAATTGTTATGGGAGCAGAAGATGTTGGGTTAGGAGATAATTGGCTTGAGTCTGCTGATGAGAAAATTAAAATTCCTATGAAAGGAAAAATTAGTTCACTCAATGTTTCAGTAAGTGCTGCTGTTATTATTTTTGAAGCGTTAAGACAGAGGGAGTTAAAAGTTAAAAGTTAAAAGTTAAAAGTTTAAAGTTAAAAGTCTGTAAAGTCAAAAGTTCATAAAGTCTACAAAATACATTTATCTTATTTTTTAATAAAAACTCAGTATTAGAATTTAATAATGAAATGGATTCCCCTCCCGCAAGTTGCGGGGGGAATGACAAAAGAATTGGCTCTGCGAGAATGACAAAAAAAATATGATTTATTTTTTAATTTTATTTATTTTTTGATTTATTGCTTTCTCTTATTTTTCTTACTTATCTTACTTATCTTACTTTTCTTATTTCTCTTACTTATCTTATTTATCTTATTTTTTTAATAATACATAATACAAATTGACTTAAAAGTTTTTGCTTGTTAGTATAGTTTTAGGGTTTTTTAAAAAAATCTTAATTCCTAATTATTTTGGAGTGGTAGCTCAGTTGGTTAGAGCGCTGCCCTGTCACGGCAGAGGTCGCGGGTTCGAGTCCCGTCCGCTCCGCAAATTCTGGGTTAGAGCATCCCCGCGAAAAAATGCGTCGGCGCGAAGCGCCGATGATGTGGGCGAATCCGCACCAAACCCAAACCCCGCCAAGATTTTCCACGCTCCGCGTGGCTCAAAAAGTACGGTTCGATTGTGAATTTTAAAGTTCGAACCGACTTTTTGGAACAAATGAAGATTTTCTTCATTTGTTTTTTCGTTTGCCAATTCCATGTTGGTAATATTGTCCTTTAGGAATTTTTCGGTAAGTTCGAACCGATTATGAGATTTTTTCTCAAAAGACGATAATTTCTCTTTGAGAAGCTGTTTAGAACAAACTAACGCACTTTTAGCATCTCGATATTCTTCAAGCGAAAGTGCGTTCTCCAGATACGCTGTCATCAGCTTCTCAATTTTAGAATCCAAAAGAGAAATTTTGTCTTTGGTCGATTGAGAAAAAATCTCACTTGATTGAATTACTAATGATTGATCTTTTTTGTTTTCATCAATCATCCATTTTAGCCAATCAAGTGGTAAAGAAACTTTTTTGATATTTTCCTTAATTTGGGAAGTGATGATTTCTTCCCGAACATATTTTTGAGTACAAGGATTTTTCCGTTTGGTACAGCGGAGATAGTTATGTCCTTTTTGTGTTTCGGTAGTGATAAAACAGCCACATTCTCCGCAACGAAAAAATCCTCTAGATAAATATGTTTTGAAACCAGTTTCTTTTGGTTTTGATTTTCTGCTCATCACTTCTTGGCATTGGTCAAAAAGTTTTTTTGTGATAATCGGTTCGTGCTTTCCTTCATGAATTTCACCGCCATATCGCATAAGTCCGCAAAAAATTGGGTTTCTCAATATTTCGTGCATAACGGAAACGGAAAGTTCTTCGCTTTTCATTGAACGCAATCCAAGTTTAGTTATGATGTCTCTAATTTGTCGGAGAGTGTATTTACCACTTGCATATGCCTCAAACGCTTTTTTAATATACGGTGAACGTTCGGGGTCAGGGAAAATAATTTTTTTCTCACTATTATTTAAATATCCCATTGGAGCGTTTCGAGGCCATATTCCTTCTTTTAATTTATTACGATGTCCTCTCTTAATATTCTCCGACAAATTGTCTACATAATACTTGGATTGAGAAAAAGCGATTAAGAGCATGAATTTTCCTTGCGGTGTCGGATCAAACCAAAATGTAGAAAATTTTAAATCCTTTATCACTTCGGTATCAACGAGGTAGATGATTTTTCCTCCATCTACCGAGTTTCTCGCAAGTCTGTCTGGATGCCACGCCAAAATACCTTCTGCTTCGCCCGCTTCCATTCTTGCTACCATTTCGTTAAACACTGGACGTCCGGGTATTTTGGCGGTCTGCTTTTCGACAAAGACATCAATTATTTCCAAACTTTCTTTTATCGCTAACTCTTTTAATTCAGAAAGTTGGTCAGAAATACTGCGGACTTGTCTGTCTTTGTCGTCCGTGGACTTGCGAGTATATGTGAAAAACTTTTTGGTTTGATTATTCATAAATGTTCAATATTACCGTTTAATTTTTTGTATTGGCAACGAGGAGCCACGCGGAGCGTGGAAAATCTTGGCGGGGTTTGGGTTTGGTGCGGATTCGCCCACATCATCGGCGCTTCGCGCCGACGCATTTTTTCGCGGGGATGCTCTAACCCAGAATTTGCGGTGTATGTTGGACAAAGTTCGAAACTATTTCGAGTTAAATCCAAATGATTAAAGCTAATGTGTACGCTCGACGCTTTTCTTAATTTTAATATTCCCACTACGCTCGGCTAATGTGCTAATTCAAAGTGGACTTAAGAAAATGGAAACAAAATTTTGGGGATTAGGATTTCCATTTT
>JAHITL010000077.1 GCA_018817545.1 Patescibacteria group bacterium | reverse complement strand
CAAAAGCATGGATTACCGCCAGTCTAACAGGGCTAATATTAGCTCTTTGTTCTTATTTAATTTTAGCAACAGTCAATCCAGTGTTAGTTGAATTTAAATCACTTGAAATAACAGATATAGCAAATATAAAATTAACCATAAACGCAGACACAGGTATTAAAGAGGTGAAGAAAGAGATGATTGCAGAACATGCGAGTCCAGCAGTAATCAAAGCTACAATAGAGGCTATAGAGACCTCAAGTACTCGCTGTTGTTTTTATAAAAAGGATAAAAAATGTGTAGACGACGTACGTAAAGAAGACTGTGTTGATAACAAAAAAATGAAAGCTTATCAAGGACTGTGTAAATATGTTATTGACTGCCCGCAATATTGTGCTAGAGCTATCATTAAAGCTGGAACTAATTGCTCTAATAGTTATCTTAATCCTGCAGTCTGTACTGCCATAATAGATGGAAAAAACCGATGCGAAAAATGTAATAAAAAAGAGGGGCAAAACTGCATTAATTCTACTTGTTGCGCTGGATTATGTTGTGGAAAAATAAAAAGCAAAGGTCCCCTAATATGCATAAAGGGGACACCTACGAGAGGAAGTTCTTGTAACTAACTTTTTACTCAACAAAAAAAACAATTCAATTAAAGTAGAATATTTTATGAATTTAAAAAAAATAAAAATTATATTATTTATACCAATAGCGATATTTTTTATAGCTAATCTTTTTTATTTCCCAATATCAGCTAAAGCGGAGGATAATGGTATGCTAAATCTAACTATACCTGAATTACAAGTAGAAATACCTGGACTTTCTCTTTCTGGTAACTCCTCTATAAAATGCAAAATAGGCGAAGACTGCGGAATTCCTTGGATCGGCGAATATATCTCTGGTATTTATAAATATGCTATTGGAATTGTTGGAATTTTGGCTGCTGTAATTTTAATGGTCGCTGGCGTAATTTGGCTAACAGCAGGTGGCAATGCTTCTCAAATTACCGAAGCAAAAGCATGGATTACCGCCAGCCTTACTGGCTTAATAATCGCTTTATGCTCTTACACAATTCTCTACCAAGTTAATCCTGAATTACTTGCATTTAAACCATTAGAGATTAAGACTGTACAAAAAGAAGAATTATTATTAGAAGAGGAACAAGAATCTGTACAAGGGTTTACTCCTGCGCTTATATCAACTTTCAACGGAATACAAATTAGCAATGCCCTAATAAATAGCTTAAAAACTGTTGAAAAAGAATTAGCAAAGCAAAACATACAATTACTAGTTACCTCTGGATACAGAGATATTGAAAAACAAAAAGAATTAATTAAAAAAAATTGTGGTGGGTATCCTCCTAAAACAAAATGTTCCCCTCCAACTTGCTTATTAAAAAATGGAGCAAAAAGTTGCCCTCATACTACCGGTAGAGCAGTAGATATTTGGGTTCTAAAAAACAAAAAACAAATAATATCGATGAAAGAATGCCAAAAAGATATTTCCAATTGCAGACAAAAACAAAAAGAATTAATTAACGCCATGTTAGCTCAAGGATTTTGCGTTTTAAGCACTGAGCCTTGGCATTTTGAGAATCCACAAATGTCTACTAACTGCTTGCAATGGCCAGTTCAATAATTTAAAACTTAGCTAAAAAATTTTAAAATAATTTTAACTAAAATCAATTATTATAATTCTATGTTTTACTTTACAAAATACGCTGAGCAAAAATTTGATATACTTAATAGGCACAAAGTTTTTTTTACCAAAGAGCAGATAGAAAATACTGTTAATATACCAGACAAGATCGGCAAAAAAGGCCAACTTTTAACGACGCAACAAGAAAATATAAAAGTTGTTTACAAAAAAGACGGAGAAATTATTAAAATTATTACATTTTATCCAATAAGGCATGTATAAAGTATAATGTATTTTGTATTATGGAAAATGCTAAAATAAAATCATTTACTGATCTTAACGCTTGGAAGGAAGGACATAAATTAGTTATTGAAATTTATCAAATCACCAAAAACTTTCCCAAAGAAGAATTATTTGGTTTAACTAATCAATTAAAAAGAGCCGCGGTTTCAACCACCTCAAATATTGCCGAAGGTTTTAGTAGGCAATCATTTAAAGAAAAAGCGCAATTTTATTCAATCGCCAGAGGCTCGGTTACTGAAATACAAAATCAATTATTAATAGCTAAGGATATTAAATATTTAACCGCTGATAAATTCAATAAAGCGGCTGAACAAACGGTTGTTGTTCATAAACTAATTAACGGACTTATAAAATATTCAAAAAATCAAAATACATAGTTAAAAATGTATTTTAAAAAATAAAAGAATTTAACCAAAATACAAAATACATTATACAAAATACTAACATGAATTACGATATTGAGTCCAATTTAATATCTTTAGAACTAGCCAAAGATCCGATCAATCACACAATTGAATTTGGTGATTTTATTATTCATTTATCAAAAACAAAAAAACCTATTCTAATAGAAATATTAAACGCATCTAAATTTATTGGAAAAATGGATAAGCTAAAAAGATTAGAAAGTTTTAAAAAACCGTTAGTTGAAATAAGCTAAAAAATTTTAAATTACAAATTTTAAATGAAAAACACAAAAAAAACACAAAAAAATTCTCTTCTCTCCTCTGGTCATCGAGCATGTGCTGGTTGCGGACAAATTATTGCTGCTCGCATAGTAGCTGACACGCTTGGTCCACAAACAATAATCGCTAACGCCACTGGCTGTTTAGAAGTAACGACTACTCCATATCCTGAAAGCTCATGGGGTATGCCTTGGATTCATTCTTTATTTGAAAACGCGCCATCTGTTGCCTCTGGAATTAAGGCAGCGCTAAATTATAAATCTAAAATCGAAAATCTAAAATCGAAAATTTCCATAGTTGCTCAAGGTGGAGATGGCTCAACTTTTGATATTGGATTAGGTTTATTAAGTGGAATGTGGGAACGAAATGAAAATATTATTTATATTTGTTATGACAACGAAGGTTATATGAATACTGGAGCTCAAGCCAGCGGATCAACTCCTTGGGCAACTAACACAACAACCACTCCATCAGGAAATGGAACCGAGATTGACGCCATTGGCTCACATCTATTTAAAAAAGATATGATCGCTATAGCATTAGCTCATGGTCTTAAATATGTCGCGCAAACTACAATAGGTTATCCGTTAGACATTATTGCTAAAATAAAAAAAGCCCAAGAAATTAATGGGCCAAGTTATATACAAATATTAGTACCTTGCATTCCTGGCTGGAAAATTGAATCTAACCAAACTATAAAACTAGCTAAATTAGCTTCTCAAACAGGTCTTTCTCCGATAATTGAATATATTGATGGCAAATTAACAAATTCATTAAAAATAAAACAACCACAAATACCAGTCGAAGAATATTTAAAACAACAAGGCAGATTCAGCCATCTTTTTAAAAATGAAATTGGCAAAAAACAAATAGAATTTATCCAACAAATAGCTAAT
>JAHITL010000076.1 GCA_018817545.1 Patescibacteria group bacterium | reverse complement strand
TAAAATAAAATAATTATGACAAAAATTGTAATTTTAGCAGCTGGCAAGGGGAAGCGGATGAAATCGGAATTGCCTAAAGTATTAGTTCGTTTAAAGAATAAGCCAATGATAGAATATTTGGTTAAAGCATGTGTAGAATCTGGAGTTGATTTGCATCCTGTTATTGTTGTTTCACCTGATAATAAAGAACTAATTAGTAATGCTTTAAAAAAGTATAATTGTGAATATGCTATTCAAAAAGAACAGTTAGGCACAGGAAATGCTTTATTATGTGCTAAAGAAGTGATTGGTAAAAATGTTGATTATGTTTTATGTCTTTATGGCGATCATCCATTTTTTAAACCAGCGACTATAAAAAGAATTGCTCATAGTCACAGTGGAGCTATAACAATGATGACTACTGGAGTGAAGGATTTTAAGGATTGGCGTAAAAATTTTTATTGTTGGGGTAGGGTGTTAAGAAATTTCGGGCGTATAAAGGAAATTGTGGAATTTAAAGACGCTGAAGAAAAAATAAAAAAAATTCGTGAGGTTAATCCTGCTATTTATTGTTTTGCAACAAAATGGCTTTGGCAGAATATTAAAAAGCTAAATAATAGTAATGTTCAATGCGAATATTATTTAACTGATTTAATAAAATTTGCTTTTAAACAAGGAATAAATATTGGATCATTCCCAATTGATGCCGAAGAAGCAATTGGAGTTAATAGTAAAGAGGAATTAAAAGTCGCTGAAACTTTAATTTAAAATACAATATTTTCTCGAAATTTTTAAATAAAAATAGCTGCTAATTTATATTTTCATGCAACAAATTTTGGACTTACATATTCATTCAAAATATTCTCGCGCTTGTTCGCCTTTATTAACTTTGGAAAATATTGACGCTACTTGTCGAACAAAAGGAATTGATATTGTTGCGACAGGAGATTTTACTTATCCAGCATGGTTTAAAGATATTGAAAATAAATTAGTTGAGACTAAAATTGGTTCAGGGTTGTATAAATTAAAAAAAGCTAAAGATGATAAAATTAAATTTATTTTATCAACTGAAGTAGCGTTAATTTATAAAGACGGAGGAAAAGTGCGTCGTATTCATTTGGTAATTCATGCGCCTAATATAAAAACAGCAGAAGAGTTAAATAATTATTTAGATAAATATTATAATATTCGTTCTGATGGTAGGCCGATTTTAGGAATGAGCGCCCCAGCTTTAATAAAATTATGTTTAGATATTGATAAAAAATTTTTAATTTATCCAGCGCATATTTGGACTCCATGGTTTGCTGTTTTTGGATCTAAGTCTGGTTTTGATAAAATGGAAGAATGTTTTCATGAGTATACTAAAAATATTTTTGCCATTGAAACAGGTTTATCTAGCGATCCTGCTATGAATTGGCGTTTATCTTGTCTTGATAATTTAACCATTTTGTCTAATTCTGATGCGCATTCGTTATCTAATATAGGAAGAGAGGCAAATGTTTTTGAAATGGAAAAGATTACTTATGATGAGATATATAATATTATAAAAAATAAAAAAATTTATTCCGAGAGTAATAAAAAATCTGGTATAAAATTTACTATAGAATTTTATCCTGAAGAAGGATTGTATCATCTTGATGGTCATCGGCTTTGCAAGATTCGATTTACTCCGACTGAAACTAAAAAACATAAAGGGCTTTGTCCTGTTTGTCATAAGCCTGTAGTTATTGGAGTAATGAATAGAGTTGAAGAATTGACTGATCGTTCAGAAGGATTTAGGTCATCGCATTCTGCTGATTTTAAAAAATTAGTTGAGCTAGATAAAATTATCGCATCAGTTTTAGGCGTAAAGTCACGCAGTTCTAAAAAAGTACAATTAGAATATAATAATTTAATAAAACAAGGAGGTAATGAATTAAATATTCTACTTAATCTCTCTAAAGAAAATTTGTTAGCTATAACAAAACCAGAAATAGTAGAAGGAATAATAAAAACTAGACAAGGAAAATTAACAATTGAACCAGGCTTTGATGGTCAATATGGAGTTATAAAATTTTAATACTGAGTTTTAAAAATAAAAACAATCCGAATATAATGTTTGGATTGTTTTTATTTTTACTATATTTTTTCTAAGAAATTTATTTTTTCTTTTTTCCTTTAGGAGCAGCTTTTTTTCCTTTAGGAGCAGCTTTTCCCTTAGGAGCAGCAGTTTTTTTCTTTGTAACAACTTTTGCTTTTGCCATAATAAATCACCTCCTTCCGTCTATTGTAAAATATTATTTATTTAATTAATAAATAATATTTTACAAAAAAATTTTTTAAAATATTTTTTCTTTTTCTATAATTATATTTTAACAGAAAATTTTTTATTAAACAAGATTTTTTTAAAATATTTTTTTATAAATTAAAAAATAAAAAAAATATTTTTTTGATAAAAATATTTAAATTATTTTTTATTTTTTTTAAATTATTTTTTATTTTTTAAAATTAATTTTTATTTATTAAAAATAAAAAATGTTTTAAAAAAGAATTTTTTAAAACAGAATGTTATATGTTTGGGCTAATATTAAATAAAGCTGATTAACCCCTTGACAGATTATATCAGCTATGCTAATCTATACAATTAGACTATTTTGATAAGAAGGTCGTTTTAAACGGGTTAGGCACGACAAGCATGGGGATTTTACTGGAAGGATAAGTTCGGTAATTTTACTAAATTTTTCCTTTCGTAAATTTTCTTGCCTGCCCGTTTAAGATGATCTTTTTTTATTTGGACGATAAACAGTGGATAACTTTTTTAGATTTATGATTTAAAATTTTAGATTTTAGATTTAAGATTTTAAAATTTATTTTATTTTTCTTATTATTATTTTTTAATAAAAACTCAGTATTAAGATTTAACAAGGAAATGGATTCCCCCCGCAAGTTGCGGGGGGAATGACAAAAAAAAGAAAATTTTTCTTACTTATCTTACTTATCTTACTTTTCTTATTTATCTTATTTTAATTTAATTTTTTCTATACCGAGAAGGCAAACTGCTTGCCATGGAACATAATGAGATGAAAATCTTTTATTTTTAATTTCATTGTTTGGATAAACTACTTTGTAATCAAAATATGAGTCAGCTCCGTTATGCGCTTTTTCAGTGCATTTTTTTTTGCCGACAGGTAAGTCTAAAGTCTCAATAATCTTTGTTGGTTTTGGTTTGATTATATTATAAATAGTTGGTTGAGTTTTTGTTGTGATTCGTCCGTCTTTAGTTCCCCAAAAATCAAAAAATAATTTATCGTTTTCAATTCGCGTTTGAATTAAAATATAATGTTCAGTATCATTAATAAATTTTAAATCAGGCCAAGGATCGTAAATAGTGGCGTCAGTTCCAGCAGGTTCATAGTAAGAAACGCGATAAGAATGACTGGTTCTTGCAGTAATTGGTAAACCACTAGCAAGCGCTGTGCGGAACATAGTTGTGCCCACTTGACATAAGCCACCACCATATTCTGGAACAGTTTTATTTTTTTTAATAACTAATTCAGGCAGATATCCTGTTGTTTTGTCAATTTTTCCTAATGCTTTTACTAAAGAAAACTCTTCGTTTGGTTTTATTAATAAACCATTAACCGCATTGGTGCCAGTTTTAATATTATGACGACGATTAGTTGGAGATCCAGTAAAGTTAGATTCGCCAGTTCCAATAATTTCTTTAATGCCAAAATCGTTAATATTGTCTGCGCTGATGTCGCTTAATTGTTTTTCTACAGCTAAATCAACTTTTTCATTTTTATTATTTATGTAATCTTTTAGATTATTATAAGTGGTTTCTACATTAAGTTTTATGCCATCGTGATTTGTTTGAAATTCAATAACTTTATTATTTTGAATTTGAAATTTTGCGTTTAGCGGAGTCTGATCAATTTTAGTAGCAACTTTATTAATTAAAAAATCTTTGGTTTTTTCTGGATCTAAACTTATAATAATTTTTTCAGAGCTAGTTTTGTCAGGATTAGTTTCTAATAAGAGCCAATTAGCTAGCTGATTTTTATTAATAGTCCAATTTAATTTGTCGTATTTAAATAATATTGGAGCTAAAGTTAAAATAGAATTAGCTTGAGATTCTGCATTCAAACAATCTTTTGCAAAAATTATTGGGTATTGTGTTTCTGTTTGTAATTTAATTGGTTGAAATTTAAGTTTGCTTAATTCGCTTGTTAATTCATCTATACCTTTTTTGTAATCAATAATTTTACCTAATTTTTCTTGAGCTATTTGAAATTGAATATTATCTGATGAATTGTTTTGATTAATAATGAGAGTGGCGTCTTGAGCTGGTTGTTCAAAACGCAAAAAATTTTCGCGAAGAATTTTTTCTATTTCTGCTTGATTAATATTTACAGTTAAAATAATTTTTTTCTTAAATAGTATAGCAGAAATTTTATTTTTAAAATTAATAAAAAAATTATTATCTCTGCCAAAATCAATTGCTTGATTTATTGCTTGGTTAATATCGAAATTGATATATTGTAACATATCTTCGCTTTTGATTGTTGACAGCGCAATGTTCTCATTATTTTGATATGTAAAAGTTATTCCTTTTTGATTTAGCTCATTAATTTGTTGATCAATTAATTGTCTAGCCTCATTAACTGTTTTGTTGCTTAAATCATAATTGTTTAACCAAATTCCTGGATAAATTTTATATTGATATTTTTTTTCAAATAATAAAAAACCACAGACAATAAAGATTGCCAAAACAAAAAATATGATTGCTAATTTGAGCAACCATATTTTTTGATAGTTTGTCTGATTTTCAGTAAGCTCAGTAAGCATTAAATTATTGATCAATATTAAGAATTTCGTTTAGAATATCTTTTGCTAATTTTTTGTTTTTAATTTCCATTGTTTTTTCTTCTTCAATTTCAAAAGCTAGCGTCATTCCTTCATGAGCTTGATTTGGCAATTTATTTTTTGGCCAAATAACTGTAGCGTTATCAGTTGTTTTTAAAATAGCTTTATCGTTTTCAAAACGATCTATTGTCATTTTTATCATCATATAATTTTTTTTTTATTTTTCTTTAACTGTAATGAAAATTTGTTTAGCGGTTTTTACTTTAGGCAATGTAATAGTTAATATGCCATTTTCTAAAGAAGCTTCAATTTTATCTGCCTTGACTTCAACTGGCAAAATTATAGAACGAGAAAAAGATCCACAATAACATTCTCTAAGAAGAAAATCTTTTTCTTCTACTTCTGTATTAACTTCACGTCTGCCTCTGATGGTTAACATATCGTTATTAATTGAAATGTCTATGTCGCTAGGCTTTACTCCAGCGATAGTTGATTTTACTACGAGCTTGTCAGGAGTTTGAAAAACATCAATAGATAGTTGACCTTCTTCATAATCATTGCTAAGCCATTCTTCTCTTCGTTCATCTTCTTGAGCATTGTTAATTATTTTTTTTGGAAAATAATTAACGTTTACATTATCATCATTGTTGTCATCATTTTTTTTATCATCAGATAATCCTGCTAATTTTTTAAAAATATTTGCCATAAAAGATTTTATGATTTATTTGTTAAAGATTCTTTTGTAATTATATTATTAATATTTAATTTTAGCAAGAAAAAAATATGTTTAAAAAATATTGATTTAGAAAATAAACTTTGGTGGACGCGAGAGGATTCGAACCTCTGACCTCTATAATGTCAATGTAGCGCTCTAACCAACTGAGCTACGCGTCCAAAATTAATTTTTAAACAATTTTCAATTTTATCATTCTTTTAAGAGATGCTTAGGGAAGCTAAATTAAGGGTTTGTCGCTAAAGGGTCTG
>JAHITL010000075.1 GCA_018817545.1 Patescibacteria group bacterium | reverse complement strand
GAATATCATTCGATTTAGCTTACAAATTTTTAAACCTTATTTATTATGAAAAAAATTCAAAACAACCTGCATTATTTTGAAATATCAAAAAATAATCAAGAAAAATTACTTGATGATTTTTATGTATTTGACGAAAAACATCCCAATCTTAACAAATATATCAAAAACACTAAGGAGATAAAAGATATTTTGATTACTATAAGAATACTGCAAAGCAAAAAAGAAAAATCGGAAGTGATTGATAAATATTTTTTGGAATTATCAAAAATTATTGGCAAATATTCAAACTGTTCTGAATTTGCCTGTTTTGTAAACGCTTGCGATAATATAATAGATGATGTAAAAAATGAAATAAAATTATTGAAAAAAATTACTGAAAGATATTTTGTTAAAAGAATGCTAAATGAAATGGTTCCTGAAGAGTGGGTGCAGGTGATATTAGACACGAACTCATCAAGGAAAAAAGGAAAGTGCGGGGAAAACAAGCTAATTTATATTTTGAAAAAGCAAGAGTTTAAAGAAGTTTTTGATTGGGACGATTTTTTAAAAACCGATTACTGCGTAGTCAAATTTTCCAAAAAATTTAGCCTGAAAAATGTTCGAGAAAACTTGGATGTAAAAATAAAAACAAAAAAACAGAATAAAATGCTTGATTTAATAATCAAGGCAAAGGACAAGATTTTACTTTGCGAGGCTAAACATCTCAACACATCGGGTGGTGGACAAGATAAACAAATTTCAGAATTGATAGAAATTTTAAACTTATCAGAAAAAAATGTGGTGTCATATATTTCATTTTTAGATGGAAAATACTCTAATATTTTATTGAGTAGCAACGTACATGGTGACAAAATAACCACGCAAAGAAAAGAAATAAAAAAATTTCTCAATAATAATCCAGATAATTATTGGGTAAATACAGCTGGCTTTGAAAATCTAATTTCAGATTTAAAATAAGGGATCTGTTCAAGTCCATGAACATAATTGACACCTAATTAATTCTAATTTATAAGATTGCGGATCAAACCCGCAATGATACTGTTTTTTTGATTCTGCCATTCATTAATAAAATATTTTTGAAAGCGAAATTATTTGAAAGAATATCCGGTAGTAGACCCGTAGTTGGACAGAAAAAATAAAAATTGGTAAAATAAAATTATTAAGAAAATTAATTTTTAATTTTAAAAATATGGAGGAGGCTAGCCAGTTATCTAAAGCTACAGTTAAAAAAATTGTAGTTAAAAAATTAGGAAAGTCTAAAAAGTCAAAAGTCAAAAGTCAAAAATTGGAAGTTAAAAGTGAAAAGGCAAAAGTAAAAAGCAAAAAGTTAAAAAGTAAGAGTAAAGTAATTCATGTTAAAAATTTTAATAAAATAGTTTCACCAGAAGAGAAACAGTTTTTAGAGGAAGATTTTATTGAAGATGTTGAAGTTGTTGAAAAAATAAAACCCAATGCTGTTGTAAAACAAGGGAGCGCTATTTTTGATAAAGTAAAAGATGAGCTAGAGGATATTTTTGATGATAAAATAATTTCTCATCCCATTGCATCTCATGGTAAATTATCGCATGCTACTAAAATTAATGATAATAAAAAAATTAAGCCAATTAATATTTATAAAAAAATTGCTGCCAGTTTTATATTTTTAACAGTATTATTAGTTGCAACAATTTTTTATTTTTCATTTGTTAATGTGTCAATTGTTTTAATTCCTAATCAAGAAGATGTTAGTAATAGTTTAACATTGGATGTTTATGATCAACAAAAAAATCCTGTTTTAAATAGTAGTGTAATTTTAGGAATGGTAAACCAGGTTGAAGTAAAAGAGTCTAAAACATATCAGGCAAGTAATAAAGAAGTTTTAGGACAAGAAGTTGTCGGAAAAGTAACGATTGTTAATGATTATAATAAAGACCAGCCACTGATGGCTACTACTAGATTACTTAGCTCTGATAATAAATTATTTAGAATAAAAAATACAGTTGTTGCTCCTGCTGGAGGGCAAGTGGAAGCTGAAGTTTATGCAGATGAGCCTAGTAGAGAAATGGCTATTGGTCCTACTAAATTTACTATTCCAGGATTGTGGGCAGGAATGCAAGATAAGATTTATGGTGAAAGCGCTGTGGCTATGGAGTATAAAGAAAAAGTAAAAATAACTATTCAGCAAAGCGATATTGATCAAGCTGTTAATGATTTAAAAACAGTTTTAATAGCTAAAACAAAAGAACAGGTTCATAATGATTTTAAAGATTATGATCGGGTAATTTATGAGATAGATAATAATTCTATTACTCAACAATTAGATGGTAAAGTTGGAGATGAAAAAAAAGAGTTTACTTTAAATATAAAAGCCATGGTAACTGTAGTAGCTTTTGCTGATGAAAAAGTTTTTCAGTTAGCAAAACAAAAGTTAGCGTCTGATTTACCTAATGATAAGGAATTGGCAAATTTTAGTAAAAAAGATATTGTTTATAATTTAAGTAGTTTTGATTTAAAACAAGGCACAGCAATTACTAATATTTCTTTTACAGGTAAAATGGTTTTAAAGAAAAATGCAGAGATTATTGATAGAAAAAAATTATTGGGGTTAACTAACGAACAATTAACTCAATATTTAGGCAGTATTCCAGAAATAGCAGGTTATGAAATAAAATTTTCTCCATCATTTATTAAAAAAGTACCTAATTTAGTTGATAGGATAAAAGTAGAAGTAAAAGAGTAGAGTTTATTGAGTTGCGCATTTAGCATTTTTTAAAAATCAGACTAGTTGCATTGCAAATAGTCTGATTTTGTTATAATCTGATATTATAACAAAATAAATTAGATAAACTTTATGTCAGAAGAAAAAAGTAGTAAGTTAGAAATAATTCGTCATTCCTTGTCGCATATAATGGCAAAAGCGATTTTAAAATTATATCCTAAGGCAAAATTTGCTATTGGGCCAGCCGTTGATAATGGTTTTTATTATGATATAGATTATGGCGAAATGAAAATTAGTGAAAGTGATTTATTAAAAATAGAAGATGAGATGAAAAAAATTATTAAAGCTAATTTGTTGTTTGAAAAATTAGAGATGACAATTAATGAAGCTTTGGCGCAAGAGGAAAAAAATGGACAAATTTATAAGCAAGAATTAATAGGTGAATTTAAAAAGCAGGGTGAAATAACAGTAAGTTATTATAAATTAGGAGAGCTTGAAGATTTGTGCCGTGGTCCTCATATTAAATCTAGTGGGCAAGTACAATTAAATAGTTTTAAATTGGAAAAATTAGCTGGCGCTTATTGGCGTGGCGATGAAAAAAATAAAATGTTGACTAGAATTTATGGATTGGCGTTTAATAATAAAACAGAACTTGATAATTATTTGAAGATGATAGAGGAGGCTGAAAAACGAGATCATAAAAAAATAGGTAAAGAATTAGATTTATTTTCTTTTCATTCTGAAGCTCCTGGGGCGTGTTTTTGGCACCCAAAAGGAATGATTATTTGGAATGAGTTAGAAGCGCTTGGAAAAAAATTACGAAAAAAATATAATTATGAAGAAATTCAAACTCCAATTTTGGCTAAACAAATTCTTTGGGAAGTTTCTGGGCATTGGGATCATTATCAAGATAGTATGTTCCATTTTGAAACAGAAAATGAAACATATGTAATTAAACCAATGGATTGTCCATTTAATATAAAAATTTATCAAGAAAAACAAAGATCTTATAAAGAATTGCCTGTTCGTTATACAGAAATTGGCAGAGTAATGCGTAATGAAAAATCAGGAGAGCTAAATGGACTTTTTAGAGTTCGTCATATTACTCAGGATGATTCTCATATTTTTCTTATTAAAAATCAAATAGAAAAGGAAATTGCTACACTTTTAAAAATGGCTAAAGAATATTTTTATTATTTTAAAATTGAACCAAAATTTTATCTTTCTACTCGACCAGAAGATTCAATGGGGGAAATTAAAGATTGGGATGAAGCAGAAAAAGATTTAGAAAATGCGTTAAAAAATGAAAATATTAAATATGAGATTAAAGAAAAAGATGGGGCATTTTATGGACCAAAAATTGATATTAATATTAAAGATTCTCTTGGGCGATCTTGGCAATTAGCAACAATTCAACTTGATTTTCAATTGCCACAAAGATTTAAAATAGAATATATAGATAACGACGGAAAAAAGAAAACGCCTGTTATGATTCATGCCGCTATTTTTGGAAGTATTGAAAGATTTACTGGAATTTTAATCGAACATTATGCAGGGGCTTTTCCTATTTGGTTGTCGCCTGTACAAGTTAAAATAATTTCTGTTGGCGCAACGCATATTGAATTTTGTAAAAAACTAGCTATTGAATTTAAACAAAATGACATCAGAGTAGAAGTTGATGAATTAGATGAGACAGTTGGAAATAAAATAAGAAAAGCGGTTGCTGAAAAAACTCCTTATATGTTGGTAATTGGAGACAGAGAAATTGGATCTGATAAATTGTCTGTGCGTGACAGGGGAGAGAAAGCTACTAGAGAAGTTGGTAAAGAGGAATTTATAAGAGAAGTAAGAGATAAAATAAAAGAGAAGCAATAAAATTATAAATTATAAATTATAATGTCTAATAAAATTTTTAATTTTAAATGTCTAATTTTTTTATCTAATTTTTAGATAATTTAGCATTTTGGTTTAGAAATTTTGTTAGAAATTATAATTTATAATTTAGGCATTTTTAAAAATTAGCTTTGACACCAATTTAATGAACAAATATTAAATTGGTGTGTTTTTATTTTATTACAATATTAACTCTTATAATTTTTTAAATTATTTATATATCCAAATTTTCTACTTTTTTAGCGTGAGTTTGAATGAAATGTTTGCGAGGAGCTACATCTCCGCCCATTAATATTTCAAAAATTTCATTGGCAGCAACAGCGTCTTCAACATTAATTTGTTTCATAACACGAGTTGCAGGATTCATTGTTGTTTCCCAAAGTTGTGTAGGATTCATTTCTCCTAAACCTTTGTAGCGTTGAATCATAATACGACTAGGAGCTTTTGTTTTTGTTTGTTTTGTTTCAGTTTCGTTTATTTCTCCCGTTGCTTCTTCGTCTGTTGAGTCTTCGGATGACGAGTTTTCTGTTGTTTCTGATTCTTCTTCGGTAGTTTGAATAATTTCTTCAGTTATTCCACCCATTTCTTTGATGATATTTTCTTTTTCTTCGTCAGTATAGGCATATTTTATTGTTGCGCCTTTTTTTAATTGATAAAGAGGTGGTTGCGCAACGTAGAGGTTTCCATTTAAAACCATTGGACCAAAATGTCTGAAAAATAATGTTAAAAGTAGAGTTCTGATATGAGCTCCATCAACATCAGCATCGGTCATAATAATAATACGGTGATATCGTAATTTTGATAAATCAAATTGGTCATCAATGTTGGTGCCTAAGGCGATTACTAAATTTTTAATTTCATTATTAGCTAGCATTTTGTCTAATCTTGCTCGTTCAACATTTAAAATTTTTCCACGCAAAGGCAATATTGCTTGAAATCTACGATTGCGACCTTGTTTAGCTGAACCACCAGCAGAATCTCCCTCAACAATATAAAGCTCGCTTTCTTCAGGTTTGCGACTAGAACAATCTGCTAATTTGCCAGGCAAAGTCATGCCTTCCAGTGCGCCTTTTCTTAAAATAGAAGCTCTAGCTGTTCTAGCTGCGATTCTAGCTTGAGCAGATAAACAACATTTGCTAATAATGGCCTCAGCTTCTTTTGGATGTTCTTCTAAAAAAGTATTAAAGCTATCGCCAAAAATTTGTTCTACATAAGTTTTTATTTCAGCATTACCTAATTTACCTTTGGTCTGTCCTTCAAATTGAGGATTAGTTAATTTAACGCTAATGATTGCTGTTAAACCTTCACGAACATCTTCTCCTGTTAAATTTTCTTCTTTTTCTTTGAGTAGTTTTTGATTTCGGGCATAGTTATTTAATGTTCTGGTCAATGCCGTACGAAAGCCGACCATATGTGTTCCGCCATCTGGATTTATAATATTATTAGCAAAAGCTAAAGTAGTTTCGTTAAAACCATCGTTATATTGCAAAGAGACTTCAACTTTTGTGTCATTAATTTCTTTTTCAACATAAAAAATAGTTTCATTTTTAACAGCGCTGTTTTGGTTTAAAGATTTTATATAAGCCTTAATTCCTCCTTCAAAGTAAAAAGTATAATTTTTGGTGCGATGCTCTGCTCTTTTGTCAGCTAATTTAATAGTAATGCCTTTTGTTAAATAGGCTTGTTGTCGTAATCGGTCTAAAATTTTTCCCCAGTTATATTCTAATTCTTCAAAAATTTGTGGATCAGCTTTAAAAGTTATTGTTGTTCCTGTTTTTTTTGTATTACCGACTGGTTTGGCTTTGTCTTGCGGTTTTCCTCTTTGGTATTCTTGCATCCAAACTTTGCCTTCGCGGTATATTTCTGCTTTTAGATATTCACTTAAAGCATTAACAACTGAAACACCAACACCGTGCAAACCTCCAGAAACTTTGTATCCGCCACCTTCTCCGAACTTTCCGCCAGCATGTAATTTTGTTAAAACTGTTTCTAACGCAGAGACTTTTGTTGTTTTGTGAATGTCAACAGGAATGCCGCGCCCATTATCAGCTACTTCAACTAATCCATCTTTTAATAAAGTTGTGCTAATTTCTGTTGCAAATCCAGCCATAGCTTCATCAATACCATTATCAACAACTTCCCAAATTAAATGATGTAAACCAGTAGCTGAAGTTGATCCAATATACATTCCAGGTCTTTTACGTACAGGATCTAATCCTTCAAGTATTACAATAGATTCAGCGTTGTAAGTTGAACTAGGCGATTTTTCAGAAGATTTTTTATCAATCATATTTTTTTAGTAATTATAGTTTAATATAAAAACGCCCTTATTATTCAGGGCTATTTTTACTATCATAATCTTAGCAAAAGAATTATGATTACGCAACATGTTCAAGCCTATGAATAAGCCCATGAACATAATGTGCAACACCACAAACAGTAACTCCTCACTGACCCCTTCTGTCGTAGTAATGTGATAATGTCATAGTGTAGTAATACAAAAATGTCATTCTCGCAGAATCCTTTCCTTTTTGTCATTCCCCCCGCAACTTGCGGGGGGAATCCAGGAGTAAACAGCACAATCACCATCTACAGCATATCCAAAAATAAATCACGCCAAGTTCTGTTTCCTT